>CAZHEW010000103.1:0-9244 GCA_964531815.1 uncultured Verrucomicrobiota bacterium | reverse complement strand
AGAGCATACCCGCGGCTGACAATCTCCGCCAACGGCCAGTCCTGGCTTTGCGTGCCGCGCGCGGCGTCGGTCGCGGCGTTATTCGTGCATCCGCGGCAGTTGTTTCGCAGCCAGCCGCGCGTGAGCGGGATGCGCGGATCCGGACTGATCGCCTGATTGCCCCAGAAGTTAAGGGCCAGGAAGACAGGCACGGGGCCAGGCCGCTGGTTGGGCACAACCAGCATAAGGTCAATACGGGGCGTGTTCGGCTCTTTTGGCGCCGCGTCCAGCGTTACCAGGCGGAGCGTGGCCTTGCCGCCCAGGAAGTCACGATGCTGGCCGGTCACGGTCGCCTTCATCTGGGCCGGCTTCGGCGGGATGGGCCCATACATGTAATGGGCGAACATTTCCTTCAATTCCGGACGGCGGTGCCGGAACCAGTCCTCGCGCGATTCAACCCTGCTGCCGTCCACCTTCACCAGCGGGTCGGGCAGCGCGGTTTGCGCGGGCAGGCTGGCCGCGTCCGGAAACGCGCGAGGCGCAGGAGAATGGCCGGCACACCCGCACGCCGCCAAGAGGGCCAGCGCGGCGAATCGTTGACAGGCGACTTTCATGAGCGCTTGAAAGACTACGCGTTCCGTCAAGACATGTCAGGCAGATTCATGGCTGGGTCTTTCCGGCTTGACGAAGTGCCTCGCGACAGTTGTCTTATGGCGCGACATCAAAGATCATGATGAAAAACTTGCTCATTGCCTTCCTGTGCGCCCTGGCTCTGCCCGTGGCGGCCCAAACCGCCAAGCCGGTCGTGATCGCGCATCGCGGCGCCAGCGGCTATCTGCCCGAGCACACGCTCGCAGCCAAGGTGCTGGCCCACGCGATGGGCGCGGACTTCCTGGAACAGGATGTGGTGCTCACAAAGGACGACGTGCCCATTGTGGTGCACGACACCCAGTTGGAGACGATCAGCGACGTGGCCCGGCGTTTCCCCGATCGCAAGCGGGCCAATGGGCATTACTACGCGCTGGATTTCACGCTCGCGGAGATCAAGCAGTTGCACGCCCATGAACGCGTCAACGCAAAGACCGGCCAGGCCGTCTATCCGGACCGCTTTCCGCCGGGCAAAGCGTCCTTCCGGATTTCGACGCTGGAAGAGGAACTGCAGCTCATTCAGGGGCTCAATAAGACCTGCCGCCGCGTGGCGGGCATCTACCCCGAAATCAAGCAGCCGGCCTGGCACCGCAAGGAGGGCCATGACATCAGCGCGATTGTGCTGCCCATCCTGCGGCGTTACGGCTACGCGACCAAACAGGACCCGTGCTGGGTCCAGTGCTTCGAGCCCGACGAGGTCAAACGCATCCGGACCGAGTTGGGCTGGGAAGGGCACCTACTCCTCCTGCTGCAAGCGAACCGGAAGAACCCAGACGGCAGCAGCGGGGAAGCCTGGTTCACGGCTGCGGGCATGGCGGAACTGGCGAAGGTGGCCGACGGCATCGGTCCGGAACTCAGTGCGATTGTGTCTGGCAACTCAAAGGCCAGCCGCAAGGTCACTGACTTTGTAAAGCACGCTCATGCGGCAAAGCTAACCGTCCATCCCTATACGCTGCGCGCCGATGACCTGCCGAAGTTTGCCGACTCGATGGATGATGCGCTCGATGTCCTGGTCGACCAGGCAAAGCTTGATGGCTTCTTCACCGACTTTCCCGACCTGCCTGTGAAATGGCTCCGCTCGCACGGAATGCGCTGAGGTTGGAGGGCTGAGTGAGTTCATTCAAATCATCCTCCCGGCGGAATGCTGCGGTCAGCCGGCGGCGGTTCCTCGCGCATCTTGGCGTCATGTCCTCCGGCGGTGCCGCGCTCGCCGCCGCTTCCGACATGAAGGCTTCCCCCGTCCGTGACCCTCGCCAAGTCTTTGCCGATGTTCTCATCATTGGCGGCGGCACTGCCGGAACGATCGCCGCCATCCAGGCTGCGCGGTTGGGCGCGCGCACCGTGCTCGTGGAGGCCGGCAGCCAGTTGGGCGGGACGACCACCACGGCGGGCGTGGATTTCCCCGGCCTGTTCCACGCCTGGGGCCGGCAGATCATTGCGGGTATCGGCTGGGAACTGGTCACCGCCACGGTGGAGCTCAACAGTGATCGCTTGCCTGACTTCGCCGCGCCCACGGGCCCGCAACACTGGCGCCACCAGGTCCGGTTGTCCGGCGCGCTCTACGCCGCCCTGGCGGAGGAAGCCTGTCTCCAGGCAGGTGTTCAACTGCGGTATTACGAGTTCCCCCTCTCCATTACCTCGGCCCGGGATGGATGGAAGGCGCAAGTGGCCGGCAAGGGCACCCGCGTCGAAGTCCGCGCCCGCCAGGTAGTGGACTGCACCGGCAACGCGGCGGTCGTCGGGTTGCTCGGCCTGCCACGCCGGCGCGAGGTGGCAACGCAACCTGGCACGCTGATCTACCGGCTCGCTGGCTATCGGCTGGAGGAGATTGCCTTGCCGACGCTTGACGCCAGGGCGCGCGAGGCGGTGAAACAGGGCCAATTGCTGCCCACCGACTTCAATGGGAACCTGCGCCATTTCCTGGCCAAGGGCGGCGAGAGCGGGATGCACTTGCTGGAAGCCGATTCCTCCACCTCGGAAGCGCATACCCGGACAAACATCCGCGGTCGGGAGTCCCTGCTGCGCATTATGCGCTTTCTTAAACCACTGCCGGGCTTTGGGAACCTCCGCATCGAGCGGCTCCAGCCTGAAACCGCCGTGCGCGAAACCTATCGCATCGTGGGGGAGACCACGGTGAGCTGCGACGATTACATCAGCGGACGCAAGTTCCCGGACGCGGTCGCCTATTCGTTCTATCCGATTGATCTCCACGACGAGCACGGCGTTCGCCCCAAGCCGTTGGCGGAGGGCGTTGTGCCCACACTGCCGCTCGGAGCCTTGATCCCGAAGGGCAGCCGCAACCTGGTCGTGGCTGGACGCTGCGTGAGCAGTGACCGGCTGGCCAACTCGGCGCTCCGCGTGCAGGCCTCGTGCATGGCGATGGGTCAGGCCGCGGGTGCCGCCGCCGCGCTCGCCGCCATGTCCCCCAGCATTCCGGCTCGTGTGCCCTGGGAGCACCTGCGCCGCACCCTCGTCGAGCACCGGGCAATCGTTCCACCGGCTTGAGATGCCTGCTCCCTGGCCACCCCATCGCGGGCAGGCTAAACCAGCCTCTTAAGCTTCGTATCTGCCGCCAGCCGCTTAACCAGCTCCTTGACCTTCTGCGCCTGGCTCTTGTGCGCGAGCAGGGTGGCGTCGTCGGTCTGCACCAAGATCGAGTCGCGCAGCCCGACCACCGCGATGGGGGTGCGGCGTTCTTTGCTACGGGCGTCGAAGATGATGTTTCGCGCTCCGTCAACGTGAATGAAATGAGCGACGGCGCAGTTGCCCTCCGGGTCGGGCTTGAGGTGCCGGCCAAGGGCGGTCCAGGAGCCGAGGTCGTCCCATTCAAAGGCGCCGTCGGCCACGACGACATTGTGGGCGTGCTCCATCAGGGCGTAGTCAATCGAGATCTTCTTTATCTCGGGATACTCCTTTGCGAGCACCTTGTTGAGTTTGGCGGGCTGGGCCGCCACCTTGAACCAGCGCTGGCAGGCCGCGTACATCTCCGGCTGGTGCTTCTGCAGGCCTTCCGTGATGGTCACGAAGGACCAGATGAACATGCCCGCGTTCCAGCGGTATTGGCCACTGTTGACGTACTCGAGCGCTTTGTCGAAGTGGGGTTTCTCGACAAACTGCTCAGCCCGGTGGAAGGGGGTCTTATAGGATTTCACGCCCGCGGGCGGCGGCAGCGTGTCCCCGACGCGGATGTAGCCGTAGCCCGTTGCCGGCTCGGAGGGCTTGATGCCAATGGTGATGATCGCCTGCCCGCGCCCCGCCAGATCGAACGCATCCGCGAGGACCTGCTGGAACTTCCTCTCCTCCGGGATAACATGGTCCGCCGGGAGCACGGCCATGACGCCAGTAGTTGACCGCGCCCCCACCAGCGCGGCCCCCAGCGTAACCGCAGCCGTGGTGTCACGGCCCATAGGCTCGGCAATGACGTTCTCCTTCGGCAACCCGGGCAGTTGTTTGCGCACCTGGGGCGCCTGGACCGCGTTGGTAATGACGAGAATGTTCCTGATCGGCACCAGCGGAAGCACTCGATCAACCGCTTGCTGCAGGAAGGAGCGGCCGCCCAGCAGCGTGAGGAGTTGCTTGGGCATCTTCTCGCGGCTGACCGGCCAGAAGCGTTCGCCGCGGCCGCCCGCCATGATGATCACATAACGTTCGTTGATATCAGGTTTGGCTTTCATAATTGCTTTACTGCGTGGAGGAGGGGCCTCGTAAAATCACTGACCCGCTCAATCAAGTCCGGCGCTTTGCCGTGCTGAGCGACCTGGTTCACAATGGCGCTGCCGACGACCACCGCCTCGGCGCTCTGCGCCACGAGCCTCGCCTGCTCGGGTGTCGAGATGCCGAATCCGACGGCGATGGGGAGGTCCGTGTGAGCGCGAATCTTCGCGGTCATTTGGGCAATCGTGCCGGCGATGTTCGCCTGCATGCCGGTGACGCCCTCGCGCGACACGTAGTAGATGAAACCGGCGGCGCGTTTGACGATCATCTCGATGCGGTTCTCGGGCGTGGTTGGCGCCACGAGGTAGATGTTGCAGAGCCCGGTTTCGCGCATCATCGCCTCGTAGCCATGGCTCTCCTCAGGCGGCAAATCGAGCACCAGCAGGCCGTCCACTCCGGCCCTGGCGGCGTCCCGGATGAAACACTCGACGCCCTGCCGGTAGATGAGGTTGAAGTAAATGTAGAGCACGATAGGAATCTGCGACTCCCGGCGGATCGCGGCGACCGTCGCCAGGAGTTTGGGCGGGGTGGTGCCGGAATCAAGGCCGCGCTGGGCGGCGAGCTGGTTGACCAAGCCGTCCGCCAGCGGGTCGCTGAAGGGCACGCCCAACTCCAGCACATCCACGCCGAGCCGATCCAACGCCAGCGCCAGGCGCCGCGTCGATTCGAGGTTCGGATCTCCGGCGCCAAGGTAAACAATGAAACCCTTCTGACGCTCGCGGTTGAGCCGGGCGAATCGTTCCACAATGCGGTTCATCCGCTGGCAGCATGCCCGAACCGTCCCGCCCCTTCAACGGTTTTCACCCCCGAATAGCAAACGCATACGCGGCACGGCCGGTTTCCCGCGGGTCTGCTACCGCGCACGGACTGCTCGGCGGGCGGGCAAATCCCGGACTTGATCTATAGCGAAAAGGCCCGGGCTTGCACCCACGCTGGCCTCAGGAACCGCCGACGCCGGTTAACCCGAGACCCGGAGCGTCAGGGGCGCCTGTCGCCGGCTTGGTGCGGCCACCAGACGGCCGGGAGATAGGCAAGAGCATGGCCAGCGCCCCAGCGGAGGGTCTGCACTCTCAGTTCTGAGAACACCCAGGACGCCGTTTTCAGGTACGGACATTGCTGTCCGCCTCCCTGTCAGTGATGGCTTCCGGACTTGGTGTTCAATCCATCCGTGGCTGCCCCCTCTTCTCCACCATAGCCGCCTCCAACCTTTGGACATTGGACATCGGCGGGGTGCCCCCCTCAAAGAGTTCTACGCGCGCTGGTGCGCGTGCCAGACCAGGCGCAGCCCTTCCAACGTTAGCAGCAGATCCACGCGGGTGATCTCCGGCAGTTTGGCGGCGATCAGCCGCGCGTAACCGCCGGTGGCCACCACCGGCAGCCGGTGCGCCTTTAGTTCGCGCTTCAGCTCCGCGATCAGCTCGCGCACCAGTCCGCGGTAGCCGTGGACGGTGCCGACCAACATCGCTTGTTCCGTGCTTTTGCCGATTGGACTCCTGACTTCGCGAATCCGGATACGCGGCAGCATCGCCGTTTTCTCGTGCAGGTAATCGGTCATCGCGGCCAGCCCGGGCGCGATGATGCCTCCGGTGTAATTGCCCGCCCGGTCCACGACATCGAACGTCACCGCCGTCCCGAAGTCCACCACCACTACAGGGGCGCCGAAGCGCGCACGAGCCGCCACCGCATTCGCCAGCCGATCCGGCCCGATGGTCAGCGGCCGCGGATAATCAATGCCGACGCCCCGCAGCGTTTCCGCCGTCAGCTCCAGGCACCGCGCGTGCCACATGTGCTTGACCATCTCGTGCACGAGAGGCGTAACCACTGGCACGACGCTGCAGACAGCAGCCCCTTTGAACCACGTGGGACCGGTGAAATTCACCACTGCTTCCAACGCCGTGTTGTCAAACCAGGCGGTAGTCGCCATGTTTATTTGTTTCACCACGCGCCGGCCATTCGCCAGACCGAGGTGGGTGTTGGTGTTCCCGATGTCGAAGAGCAGGATCATCTTTCCAGCGTCACATCTCCCCCGACAATCCGTTCCAGCCGCCCGTGGTCGGTGCGGAGCAGCAACGCGCCGTCCTCGCCCAATGACTCCGCCCGTCCGCGGATCTGGCGATCGCCCGTGCGGATGACCACGTCATGGCCAATCGTGGTGCCATGCTCCTCCCATTCCTCCGCCAACGCGGCGAACTGGCCGGCAGCCACGCGCGCGTAATCGCGGTCCAATTCGCGCAGAATCGCCACGGCGAGTTCCGGCCGGGAAACTGTGTGACCCAATTCCAGCTTCAGGGAGGTCGCCTGCTTGCGCAGCTCGGGAAAAAGGTCACCCGGGTTCAGGTTAACATCCACGCCGATGCCAAGGATCAAGTACTTGACATGGTCCAGCTCGGCGCTCAGTTCCGTGAGGATGCCAGCGACCTTCCGACCATGAATCAGGATGTCGTTAGGCCACTTAATCTCCGGCTTCAGGCCGGTCTGCGATTCAATGGCCCGCCGCAGCGCCGTGGCTGACGCCACGGTCAAGCGAGTGGCTTCCTGGGGCCGCAGGTCGGGCCGCAACAGGACCGAGAACCACAACCCGCGTCTGGCGGGAGACATCCATTTTCGCCCCAGCCGTCCCCTGCCCTGCGTCTGCGCCTCGGCGAAGACCACGACGCCTTCTTTGACCCCGTCGCGCGCCAGCTTCTCGATGACGTCATTGGTGGAGGTCGTTTCGCGGAATACGCGGATATCGCGCCCAATGGCCCTGGTCCGGCCCAGGCGCGAGAGCAAATCGTCGGCGTGCAGCATGTCCGGCGCGCTCACCAGCCGGTAGCCCCGGTGCGGACTGGCCTCGATGTCGTAGCCGAGCGAGCGCAAGTCCTCGATGCGCGCCCAGATCGCTGCACGGCTCACCCGGAGCCGTTGGGATAGCTCCGCGCCGGAGACTGCGCCATCGGCGGCGGTCCGCAGGGCGGTAAGGATTTGAACGTCAAGGCTCATAGAAAGGGAAGGGAAACATCCACCATCCACCATCCAACATCGCACTGCCAGCGGGTGGCACCGAACCGCTCAACGGATGTTGGGCGTCGGATGTTGGATGTTGGATGTTCCCTGAGTTCATAAGAGAAGCCTTAAGGCTCGAAATCGAGCCCAATGTCCACAGCTCGTGCCGAATGCGTGAGCGCGCCCACCGAGATATAGTCCACGCCGGTTTCGGCAATGGCGCGAACGCCGGCCAGGGTCACCCCTCCGCTGGCCTCGGTCAGCGCACAGCCTTTGCACTTCTCCACCGCCCGGCGCAACTGATCCGGGTTCATGTTGTCGAGCAGAACAATGTCCGCCCCAGCCGCGACCGCCTGCTCCACCTGGCCCAAGGTATCGGCCTCGACTTCCACTTTGAGCTTCGGGTGCTGAGCCCGGGCCCGCTGAACGGCGGCGACAATGGCATTGGGCGGTTCATTCTTCAGCGCCGCCAGGTGGTTGTCCTTGATCAGCACCATGTCATATAAGCCAAAGCGGTGGTTCCGCCCTCCGCCGCACGCGACCGCGTATTTCTCCAGCCGCCGCCAGCCCGGTGTGGTCTTGCGCGTGTCGAGAATCTGCGCGCGCGTGCCCTTGACGGCGGCAACGAACTGCGCAGTTAACGTGGCGATGCCAGAGAGACGCTGGAGGAAATTGAGCGCGACGCGTTCGGCGCTCAGCAGAGCGCGAGCTGGTCCCGCAATCGCGAGCAGAGGCTTGCCCGCCGCCACGCGCTGGCCGTCTTCGGTGACACAGGTCACTTGCACGGCGGGGGAAAGCTCGCGGAACGCGGCTTCGGCCAGGGCCAGGCCCGCCACCACCAACGGCTCGCGCGACCGCACCTTCGCCCGGGCTTCCGCGCTTTCCGGCACGACCGCCAGCGTCGTCGCATCCCCGCTGCCGATGTCCTCGGACAAGGCGGATCGAACGGCGCAGCGTATCTCTTCTGCCGACAACGGTGTCACGCCCGCAGGATGGACCAGGAGCAGGAAAAGCAAAAGCCTCTTGTTTGCGCGCCAGATCCTCCAGCATCCGTACGTTGCCACCGGCGGCGGAGCAAGGCGGCGTGCAGGTGGCCGGGGACAGCGTGTGGTCCGCAATCACCCCGTCGCGCCGCGGTCTTAGAGAATCGCGCCTCTGGCCGGAGCAATCCGCTGCCTCAGCGCAGGCGGACTCGGTAGAAACGGGCGGCGTGGGTCAAGTTGTTTTTAGTCACCGTCTGCCGGCTGCCCGTGCCACCCGGACTTGTGAGTTCGGCCCACGCTGGGGCGGAGAGTCTGGCCCCCGTAAACTTCTGGTGGCATGATGGCGGCGATCCAAAGCCAGACCGTCCTTACGACCACGACGGCAGCAACAAGCCGCCAAAGGTTATCCTGACAGATATACAGGAGCTGATGGATAAGGTGCCGGGCAGCGGCTGCCTGCTGCTCGGCGACAAGGGCAAGCTCTTTTCGCCCGACGCCTACGGCGCCCAGTTTTTCGTTAGTTGCTCGAAGGGGGGAAGGAACTCACCGACGGCAAAAGCCACGAAGCGGTGAAAGCCATCGCGCAAAGCATACTGCGAAACCCGTTCTCAGGGAGCGCCAACCAGCGCCACCATCTGGAATGGATTGCCGCCTGCAAAGGCGGGCCGCCCGGCTATTCGAATTTCGACGTCGCGGCCTACCTCACAGAGATCATTCTGCTGGGCTGCGTCGCGCTGCGCGCGGACAGGAAGATTGAGTGGGATGGGCCGAAGATGGCCGCTCGGAATGCTCCCGAGGCGGCCGCATTAATTCGCCGCAGTTATCGCAAGGGGTGGGAGCTTTAGCTCCGGGGCGCTACGATTTGAGCGCCGCCTCGACCGCCGGCGGGAAGAGATCCCCAACATCGCCTTCCAGCCGCAGCGTGACCTCCGGCA
>CAZHEW010000102.1:0-9302 GCA_964531815.1 uncultured Verrucomicrobiota bacterium | reverse complement strand
AAACGACTGGGAAAGAAGGTTTTAGGCACTATGTAAGCGCCATTCCCCCTATGGGGTTGGCATTGACTGCCACTCTAAGTTCATCCAGGTTTGCATCCTCTACCGTGCCCCCGGCCCGGCCCGCGACACCTCCGGTGTCCGCCGCGTCGAACGCACCTTCCGCACCGTCTATCGTGAGTTGCTTGATGGCCACAAGTGGGTTCTCTCCATCTTGCCCGGCCTCGCTACCGCCTCCGACCTCCGCTACTGCATCGAAAGCACCGGCACCTACCACTTGCCCGTTCTCATCGCGTGGGGCGGCATCCCCTCCGTCGTCAATCCCGTCCTTGCAAGCCCTACCCGCCGCAAGACGGACGTGCTTGATGCCCGTCTCCTTGCACATCACAGCATCACCGGCATGTGGCCCGCTTCCTTTCTCGCCTCCCCCGACCAGCAGCAGCTTCGTGTTTTGTGGGCGCAGCGTCGAGAGTTCGCCAGAGAAGCCACACGCTCCACCAACCGCATCCAGAATATCATCCTCCGCTTCGGCCACACATTCGCCGCAACCACCCCCATCCGCTCAGACATTGGCCGCAGCATCACCGACGCTCTTGTCGCGGGTCACGTCCCCAACATGCCCGGCGTCTGCCCCGCTGGCCTCCCCCCTCCCATCTGCGATGTTGTCCAGTCCCTCCTCAATAAGTACGACGCCGCCTCCGCGCAGGCCCACGCTTCCCTTGTAGCAGCTCGCAATTTCATCCGCTCGCGCGACTGGCCCACCGGCACCACCCCCATCCCCGGCACGCAACTGTTCAGCCTCCTCCGCACCGTCCCCGCTGTCGGCGAGGTCACCGCAATCACCTGGCTGGCTGAGGTTGGCGACCCCCGCCGCTTTCAGCACCCCAAGCAAGTCGCAGCTTTCGCCGGGTGCGACCCCTCCCTCAAGACCAGCGCCGGCAAGACCACCAGCTTTGTCCGCCGCGCAGGAAACATGCGCTTGCATGGCGCTCTCTCCGCCGCCGCTCAGACCCTCCTCTGTTCACCCTCCAACCCTTTCGGCCAGTACGGCCGCTCTATCGCGGGCCGTCACAAACGCGGCGGCTTCAAGAAAGCCACAGGCGCACTCGCTCGCCGCCTTGCCACCTCCCTTTGGTACGTCCACTCTAAAGCCGAACCGTTCACATTCGACGGATACCAGTTCCACCGCACCCCCGAATGTCCCTCCGTCTCCGTTCGCACCGCTCTCGGCACCCGCATCGCCGCTCGCCTTGCCCCCTTCGGTTTCTCCCAAATGAAGCCCCTCGTCGAAGCCTTCCGCCAGGGCAAACTCGGATCAATTTCCGGCATAGGCGGCACCACTCTCGACGCGATTCGAGATTGGCTCACCGCAAATGCCGGTCAACCAAGCAAACAGAAAGCAAAACAACATGGCAAAGAATCAGACACCAGACCGCCAAGAGATCCCAACCGTCGGCCACCTCCCGGACCCGGGCCTCTGCCCGCCCGGCCTGTGGTGCTTCGGCACGGTTGTCTCCCGAAAAAGGCGCTCGGTTGTGAATGACAAGACAGGCAAGACCAGATGGGTCACAACCCTCATCATCCAAACCGGTCAAGACCAGGTGTCTCTAGACCGCTGGACCACGCGCCCCGTCGCAGACGTTCCCGAACTCGGCGCTAACATCGCCCTTGCCATCCGCACCCGCACCTTCTTCGGCAAAGGCGGTCTCCGCACCACCCTCGAATGGGGACCGCAGGAGAATGACGACGGCACGTTCTAGCCCGTTATGTTGCGTGCCACCCTCAGAGAAGTCGCTCCTCGTGCCCCTCGTGCGCGAAAAGCACTTGCCGTCATTGACGTTGGCGTCAACCCCCAGCTCGTTCTTGACGAGTCTGGCCCCAGCCTCCAATACCACATCCGGGTTCACGCCCCGGATCCAAAGGGTGAGCTTAGAACCACCGTGCACTGCATCACCCTTCCCCCCCCCCTCCTCCCCCCGTGCACCACCCTGGCAGTAGCTCTGTCCGCTGTCATCGCAAAGGCCCCCGCCCCTGCGGGGTAGCCTCAAAAGGTATATTGTCACCTCCACTCAGCCGTGCTACCATTGCGCTGCATGGTCAGAAGTCAGAACACAGCCGTAGCCATTCACTTCGCGAATGGCTCGGCGCTTGAGCCCTCGGGTATCGGCAGCCGGGCGTCTAACCCCCGCCCGGCAAGCCCCCCGCCGCTGCTCCCCCGCTACGCCCCCGCTTCGTGGCTGTTGTCTGGCTCCTCCCCTGCGCATCCCTAATCAGTTATGGCAAAGAAGCTCTTCCCGACCGACATAACCGGTGCCGTAGGTGACATTGTTTACCAGCGGAACCGACAAGGCACTGCAATCCGTCAGCGCGTGCAGCCCTTGAACCCCCAAACCAACCGCCAGATGGGTGCCCGCCAGTTGCTTGGCTCCCTCGCTGCTGGCTGGCGCGGCCTCACCGCCGCACAGCGTCTCGCCTGGGACAGCTTCGCCGCTGGCCTCCCCGGCAACCTCACCGGCTTCAACGCCTTCACCAGCTTGAACGCCGTCCGCGCCAACTGTAACGTCGCCCAGTACACCGCACCGCCCGCCAAGGCCACCTTCGGTGTCATGTCCGTCCCCACCATCACCTGTTCCGTCAAGACCGGTGTCCTTACACTTGGCATTGAAGGCCAAACCAGCACCGTCGAATGCGACGGCTTTGAGTTGTGGGCTACCTCGCCCAACTCGCAAGGCATCGCCCGTGACGAGTCCGGCCTCCGCCTCCTCATGTACGCCGATTACGCCACCTGGGCTGCCGATATTGACGCATCCGCCGACTACACCGGCCGTTTCGGTGTCCCCGCTGTTGGTGATGGCATTGATATCAAAATCCTCCCCGTCAAGAACGGCCAGAAGGGTGTCGGCCTCCAGTTCCGCCCCATCGTAGCCGCTGGCGTGTAAACCCCGTCCCGGCAGCCCCCTCCCTTGCCGGAGGGGGCAGCCGTCACCGTCCGGTGCCAAATGTCTGTCAGAAACACCCGAACATGGCATGTTGTGCCCAATCTGTGGCCAGACCATATGCAAAGCGTGTTTATCAGGCTCGCACTTGGCACCGTGACCCCAATCCCCTGTACCTTTGACCAATCAACCCTAACTTTCGTCCCCCTATGCTCAACCGAAGTCCCCAATCCTCATCCAGTTCCGTGGTATTTCATCGCGGAGTGGTCTGCCGTCCTAGCGACAGATGCGGCGGCGGCGCTACGCCCCGCAGTCCAATCATCGTCTTCGCCCTCGGCCTTGCCCTCATTACGGTTCTGGCGCTCTCCCTTGTTTCGTGTGCCAGCACCCGCGAAGGCATAGAGCGCGAGGAAGCCATCTACACCGTTGCAACCAACACCGTTGCAACAGTGGCGCCAGTTATCACTGCGGCCCCTCCCCCGGTGAATTATTTCGGTGAGGCAATCGTTGGTCTCATTTCAGCCGGACTCGCTGCCTGGAACCTCAGCCAGCAGAAGCGTCTGAAAGACCTCGAAGCCATCACCCGCTGCACCAACTTCGTGCCCGTTGATCCTGCGGCAGCCAAGGCTGTTCCCGTCGCGGTCTCTGGAGCGGCGTCGTAGGTGGTTGGCAGCCCTCCTTTCCCTGCCGCACCCGAAGTTAGTTTGGGGCGTTAGGTCAGCCGGTCACCCCCCCTTTTGCCCTAGGGGTGCCCTCAAGCTGCCCGTCACGCCCCTCACAGCTTATTGAGGCCCCTACCTGCGCTCCTCCCTAACCCGGAACTGAGGCTGGATTTCAGGCCTTATATCCCCTCGATCTCACGCCATCCGGTGCAGTCAGAGTCGTGCGCCGCGCCCCCTCCCCCCCTAGGCGCGAGGCACTCCGCAGAGTGGAGCGAGTCTGGCACCGGATGTCATTCGATACTCGGGGGGCCTGGTGGAAGAACCTTGACGGTTACAGGCGGTGCTCGCTGCAGGCAGCGCAGAGACTGCCGTTTCTGATTCGCGCTACAGTTGGTCGTAATACTCGTCCTCGTCCTCGGGCGATATGACATTGGGGAACTCCTTGCCACTGGCTTTGAGGAGTTCCGCAATCTGAGGTGAGGCCCAGCGTTTGCCGGTGGTGTCCTTCCGGGGAATGGGTTTGAGGCGGTAGCTGCCCTCAGCCACGGTTTCGAGGATGTCGCGCTCAACCATGCGCGCCACGACCGGCTTGGCCCACTCGGGCGAATAGCGGAAACGGCGCTTGCTGCCGACATGCCGACTGATATCTCGAGCGGAGACCGCCTTGGGCCGGCGGGACTTCAGATAGTAATAGACCGCGCGTTCGTCAGCGTCCATTGTGGTCGGAATGGCAGCAGGTATCAGGCCACAGTCAAACAACAAAGGTCGAAAACCCGCCGCGTAGCGTGCGGTCCTCGGCCCGGCGAGAACATACCGCCGCGGAACTTCATCGGGGAGCGGTTGCCGCGAGCAACTGGTTTAACTTTGCCAGGACGGCGAAGGCGTCGGACACATAGAGCACGTCCGCCTTGCCGCGTGCCCAGCCGCAATTGGGATCGAGGTTGATGGCGCGGCGCTCATTGATGAAACGCCAGCCCACCGTGTGCGGTTCCTCACCGTGGCAGCAAGTCGCCAGACCCTTCGGATGGCGGGGCGTGGAGCCGGTCTGCCCGATTTGGTTCAGGTGTGTCAGGAAGGAAAGCACCGCCTGGCCTTCCCCGCCCAGGTCCACGAGCGATTTGCTGCTGCCGAGGGACGCGCGCGCGAGCTTGAGGCAACTCAGGATCAATTCCTCCGCCTCTTTCACATGTGCCTGGCCGTCAGCCTGCTTCTTGGTCCAGCCGGCGCCGGCGACCAGCAGCAGGTCGGCATCGGGCCGAATGGTCTGCGCATCGGCGGCGGGTTCGCGGACGCCGACGACGGTAGTTCGCTTGCAGGCTTCGGGCAGGTTCACGGCGATCTTCTGGACGCTGGCAGTTCCCGCGTCACCTTGCCAGGCCGGTTGGCTGCCGGGGTCAATGAGAATGAACCACGGGCGGTGCGTGCGCTGGAAGGTAGCTTCCATCCGTTGCCGGTAGTACCACCGGTTGATTGAAATCGTGCTGTTGCCGGCGGAAATGCCGGTGACGTGCGTGTCCGCACGCCCGCCCATCCGCTGCGCGACGCCGGGCAGGACCCGATTCCAGCGGGCAGTCGCCGGCGCGATGACGACGGTCGCCTGGGCGGCTTTGGCGAGGGCCTCAGCCGCCGCAGCGTCGCTCGCGTAGCGGGGCGACAGAAAGTCGGGGCCGGTGACGCCCAGGAAAGCGCTGGCACCGCAAGTACCAATCCCGTGAGCGCCCGGCTGGACAGTTTGGCCCACGAGTCCAACGGCCAGTGTTGATCCGGGCAACCCGGCGACCAGGGTTTTGGCTGCCCCCAGGGTCTCGATCGCCGGCTTCGCGAGCGAGCCATTGGCCTCGGTGTTTGTTAGCAGAAGAATTGTTTCCATAGGAGAACCACGTGTTACCGCTTTATCCACTCCAAGATTTCCTGCGCGACCTCGTCCGGGGACTTGTCTTTCACGATCCGCGTCTCGCGCAGTTGCTTCGGCAGCGAGACGCTGGCGAAAGACAGGCCCTCAGCGGCGAGTTTGACAGGCTTGGCCCTTTGCAGCGCGGGCATGACGGTGCGCATGTTGGCCATGCCCACCTGCGGGTTGTTCCGGGGTTCGGGCAAATTGCCGGTGGCCCAGCCCAGCAGGGCAGGGGGACCGGCGCAGCGTGAAATCTGCTGCTTGCCGCCTTCAATCCGTTCGAGGATCTCCAGCGCGCCGTCGGGCAACAATTTCAGTTCGTCCACGCCCTGAAACTGGTCAAGGATTCCGAGCCGCTCGGCAACCATTTGCATCGTCACTCCGGCGCCGCGCGAGGCGGATTCCCAGCCGCCGAACAGCAGCAGCTTCGAGCGGTCCAGACCCGGTATGGCGGCAATCGCCTCCGCCAAAGCGGCGGCGACCTCGGCCGCCTCGGTGAACCCGCCTGCCGGGCCGTCCAGGGCAACAAGTTCGAAGGGCACCTTTTGTGCGATGGTCATCATTACCTGCTGCAACTTGGCCTTGGGACCCAGGCTTACCAGCCACACCTTGCTGCCCGGGCTGTTCTTGGCCAGGTGCGCCGCTTCGTAGAGCGCATGGCTCGCCCACGGATCCAGAACGGCGGGCAGCATCATTTCATTTCGCAGGCCTGGGCCGGCCGGGCCGGCGACAGGCTCCAGGGTCTGGAGCGGGTCCGGCACAAGGGTGCCACAGACGACAACTTGATATGCGGTGCTCATGCGCCGCAGATAATCATTATTTGGCCGGCCTTTGTGAAGTCTGAAACGAAGAAGCGACATCCCTGCCAATTCGGCAAGGATTAGGGTTAGATGTTCCCTCGCGGCAGTTCCGGCTTTAACGCGCCTCCCCGGGCGCGGATCAGAACCGTCCGGAATTGCGGGCCCAGACACGCACGATCGAGGCGCTGGCGGCCAGGGCGGCCAGCAGCGTAAGGCAGAGGACCGTCATTTTGCGCATCCGCGCTGCGTGTTTGGCCCTCGGGAAGAGCAGCTTGCCGAGGCGGTGCATCATAAAGCTCTTAGCCCGAACATTTCCTGCCCGGGAGGCTGGCGCGCGGGCATCCTGCCCGCTTACACGGTCCGGATGGCTTAAGCGGGCACGATGCCCGCACGCCGGGCTGTTGGCATTCTGTGCGGGCTAGCCGGTCCGTTCCCCCGGGAGGTTTCGGCCCGCGCCCGGGTAGAGTTTCTGGTAATCAATGGATTGCACGCCGACGATGGCGGCGACGCCCAGCAGGTCGCGGGCGCTGGTTCCGCGGGAGACATCGGCGGCGGGGCGGTCCAGGCCCAGGAGGATGTGGCCGTAGGCGTTGGCGCGCGCCAGCAAGCGCGCCAGTTTGCTGGCGATCTGGGCGGCGTTGAGGTCGGGGAAAATCAGCACGTTGGCGCGGCCGCCCAGCTTGCTGTCCGGCAGCTTGCGCGCGGCGATTTCCGGGACCAGCGCGGTGTCCACCTGCAGCTCGCCGTCAAAGTCCGCGTCGAGCTTTTGTTGCGAGGCCTTGCGTCGGGCCAGGGCGGTGGCGGCCTGCACCTTGCCGACGGACGGGTGGGTGCCGCTGCCTTTGGTGGAGAACGAGAGGAAGGCAACCCGGGGCGGCACCCCCAGCAGGTGCCGGGCAAGCTGCGCGGTGGACACCCCAATGTCCGCAAGCTGCTCCACCGAGGGGTCCTCGATCACATCGCAGTCGGCCATGAACAGGACGCCCTCTTCGCCGATGCGGGAGTCTTCGACCTCCATGACCAGGCAACTGCCCACCGTTTTGGTGTGCGGGGCCGGCTTGATGGTCTGGAAGAGGGGCCGCAAGACGCCGGCGGTGATCTGCTGGACGCCGGCCACAAAACCGTCCGCCCCGTGCATGGCGAGCATCATCGCGCCAAAGTAGTTGGGCTGGAGGACCGCGTCCCGGGCTTCGAGCCCCTTGAGGCGCTTGCCCCTGTATTGGTGCAGCAACTTGAACCGCCGGGCGAAGTTGTCCAACTCCTCGCTCTCGGCTGGGTTGATAAGCCGGATGCCTTCCAGCGAAAGGTTGAGGTCGCGGGCGGCCCCCCGGATGCGAGCCGCATCACCCAGCAGGATCGGCACCCCCAGGCGCAGCGCGTGGAACTGGCGCGCGGCCTGCAGCACGCGCGGCTCGGTCCCCTCCGGGAAAACAATCCGTTTGGGATGACGTTGCAGTTTCTCAATAACACCGCCGATGAATCGCATGACGGCTTAGTAGCGCAGCGCGAGAGAAACTGCAACCGGATAAGCACGCCCCCCGGAACATCCAACCCGCAATTCTGCATGCGGACGGGATGCCAGAGGTGTCGGCGGGTTCGCAGGGTCGGCTGCTGCGATCGGCCTTCGGGGCTATCGGGCTGGAGGCTCTGGCACCCCCCCGGCGGGGTGCGCGAATTTCTGCGCGTCGTTGTTCCGGTGGTCGGCCCCTTTTGCCTTGGCCGACCGCCGGCTACCGTCTGTCAACCCTTCGGGTTGATTGTCTCAGGTGCTTCTGCATTCCCAACCCGCAGGGTTGGCAGAGGGTGGGTCCTTCGGGGCGGAGGGGGGAACGACCACCGGTCTGCAGGCAGGGGGGCGGTTGCATCCGGAAGGGATTGCCTCCTTGAGCCCGGGGTTGGACTGCCGGGGGCCAGGGGGCGGTCCTATCCCGGGAAGGCTCCCGCCCAGAGCTGCCAACCCTGCAAGGGTTGGATCAAAACCTGGCTCAGCCTCAGTCCCATACGCAACGCCTATCGAAGGCGATTTCGTATCGTCGCAGCAGCGCACGAAACTCTTCCTGGAACGAGGCTTTGCGGTGGTGGGTCTCTTGCCCCGCAACGTATTCCCGCACCGCTCTGATCTGCGAGAAGCCAACGGAGAAGATGCCATACCCGCTCTGCCAGCAGAAGTCGCCCGTTTGTCTTCAGAGCGTGGTCGGCCCATACCAAGGCGATACCTGGGTAGTACCTCCGTTCTTCCTCCGTTGCACCTGCGTAGTACGTCCGTTAAGCAAACCCAGCTACTACGGAGGTAGAACGGAGGAATAGCGGAGGTGCGACGGAGGTGTGATGGTGTCTTGGGCGCGTGCAGCTCCTTGCTGGAGGGCAGGGCAGGGGACCGCATGGGGGCACGCGGCCCAAAGGATTACCGCGAGGCACGACACGGCTTGCGGGCCGCGTGCCCACCACGCGGCGCTCTTGGGAGAGGAAAGGCGGCCTGGAGCTGATGTGCGGAGACGCTATGCCTTTGACGCTATATTTACGTGGGTTTCAGGGTGGCAACGCCGCCAGCAGCATTCGAGACAGACGCGCCGGTGGGGTTGTGGCAGCCTTGCCGTGTTCTTGATATGAACATGCAAGAACTTGGAGCTCGGTTGCCGAACGCGTCGCGGCGGCGGGGCGGGGGACTGAGTGCCCAATCAAAGTGAACAAGCGAAAGGACTTCGACCCCATGAAAATAAATTCCCGGACCATCAGGATCGGTCTGTGTGCGGCGGCCCTTGGGGCCGGCGCCGTGCGCAGGCGGGAGGGGGAGAATCTGCGTTTCGTGCCGTATTTACGGGGATTTTAGGCACCCGAAAAAAAGTGCAGAAATCTGTTGCATTCAAAATGGAGGCTGCTATAGTTTGCGCTCCGTTTGGCTTTAGAAGCCACGGACAGCATAACCTGCGGGACCGATAACTGACCGCCCCTCCGGGCGGCAGGATTAATGGCTCCGCTCTCCAAGTAGCTGACTTGGGAACTGTTGTTGATT
>CAZHEW010000101.1:0-9307 GCA_964531815.1 uncultured Verrucomicrobiota bacterium | reverse complement strand
GGGATAATCCGGGACGTGTCCGATAATTGGACAGTTCGGGGGCTGGAACGTTGTTATCAGGTATCGAATGCTGAGAAGAGGTGGCGGACTTCTTCCTCAATCTCCTCCTGGCAAGAGACGGTGTGTGCAATTTCGGCACGCAGGATTTCGCGGCAACGGGCGCGCAGGCGGTGGACGGCCATTTTCACCGCGGGCTCGGTGAGGTTCAGGCGGGCGGCGATTTCCGCGTAAGGCAGGGCCGACTCTTCCCGGGCCAGACAGCTTTGCAGATACTCGAACAGCCTGGCCCGGCCTGAGGCCACATACTCTTCCTTCAACTGCGCCATAGCGCCTTGGAGCAAAGTCATGGCCCATTGCCGGTCAAAGAGCAGGTCGGGCTGGACGTTGGGCGAGGGATCAGCGGCAAAGCGGGACTCGGCGAAATCCTGGTCAATGGCGACTATCTGCGCGAAGCCGCCGCGCTTTTGCGCGTGCTGGCGGTCCCATTCATTGGCCAGGAACCGTTTCAGGGCTGTCAGGAGGAAGGTGCGAAACTTGCCTTTCTCTTGCGCGGCGGCCAGCAGGTAGTCTTTCTGCAACAGGCGGACGAAGAAGCACTGGACAAGGTCCTGCGCGTCATGGGGCGCATGGCCTTGCCGCCGCAGGAAGGCGTAGAGCGGGTACCAGTATGCGCGGCAAAGCGTCTCGAGCGCGGCGGCCGACCTGGGCGTGTCTTTTTCGCGCGCCGAGAGCACGACCGACCAGTGGGTAGTAACGAACCACGCGTCCGAAGCGGGTGGCGGTGTTGGAGTGACGGAACTCATGCCATCGGCGGAAGGTCTTGCGCGGCTCAGTTTTGTTCGAGCGATCGGAACGGCGGCGTGTTCGTGCGGTTGGAACCAGAGCCTTCCGGGAAAAGCCCCCGCAAGGTGCGCAGGGGATGGAACGGAAGCTGGAAGGGCAGCAGGACAACCTTAGGAATGAGGTAAACCGGTTCGCCTTTCGGATCGCCCAGCGTGCCAGTGATCTTGTACTCAAAAAGCTTCGTCACTGGCCACAAGACGGTGCTGACGACCGGGCCGACCAGCCAGGTGTCGCGCAGGAGTTCGGCTTCAGCGCGGGCATTGACCTGGCCTTGAAAATCAACCGTGCCGCGATACTGGAGGCGCATCCCAGTGGAGCGGATTTCCAGGTCCTCAGAACGGATAACGCCGTTGGTGATGGCGAATGTGCATCTGCCGGCGCTGGCCCGGCTGTTGCCCAGTCCGGGCACCGTGCTGTTGAGCACCTGGGAGAAGATGCCGAAGAGCGGAATGTCCCAGATCAAGCCGTCCCGCAGCGTCACGTTGCCAGAGCCGTTCCAAGTGTTTATGTCCGCGGTGCTGGCGCTGGCGATAGCCAAGGTGCCGTCAAGCCTGCCGTCGAGGTTGTTGGTCCTGAGGAACAGGTCGGTCGCAAGCGGTTGCAGGAGCGCGTCAGTTGCGGTCACCGTAAACCGGTAGTCGGTATCTTGTTTGGGGTGGAAGTCGAACTGAGCGGAGCCGCGGGCCTGGCCGCCATAGAAACCGGCCCAGACATTGCTCAGGGTCAAATGCTGCCCCAGCCAATGCACGTGGCCGGAGATCTCTGGCACCCGGAACCGCCACCACTCAAACGCGCCGCCGCGCAAGTCAAAGTGCAAATTGGCGGCATCCTCCCCGTGCATCGGGATGCCCCCCCAAACCCTGGCGACCGGTGGCTGTTTGAATTGGTAGGGCTGAATCGCGCGGGCGACGCGGGGGCCGATGGCGCGCGCGACGGCCAGAGGATCCCCGGTGCTGAAGCCGTTGGTAAGATAGACCATCTGCGCGACAAAGTCCGCTGTAACGGCATCGGCGCTGAGCCGTTCAGCGCCGCGTTCGAGGCGGGGGGCGGTGAATTGCAGGAGGCGATTGCTATATTGGAGGGCAGTCTGCAAGTAGCTGGCAGATTCGCCCCGAAAGGTGAAATTGGTCAGCACTACCCGGCCCTTGAGGCCAGTCCGCTGGGGATCGCCCCGGCGCCCCCAGATTTCGGCGTCAATGACGGGCGGTTGGGTGAAGGTGAAGAAATTGAGCGCGCGTTGCTGCGCCGGCTCCAGCAGTGGGCACAAGTCCAGCACGTTGAGCGTGCTGTGAAGGTTGAAGTGATAATCCTTTGCGCGATTGTCGGTTTCAAAGGCGGCCTCCAACCGGCCTTCAGGCCGAATAACTCGCAAGTTCGGCAGGTGCCAGACCTGGTTCGAATAGGAAATATGGGATTGGGCGGCGGAAACCGACACACCCTGGCAGGTGAGGCCACGCGTGAAGTTGACATCAGCCTCCAAGAGGAGCGTGGGCTGGACATCCGCTCGCCAGTCGGGATGCCGGTTGGTCCATGCGGGCAAGACCAGCGACACCTCGCCCGCCAGGTCGGGGGGCTTTTCCCAGGAATACCGGGCCAGCCAACCGCGGGCGGTGCGGGTCAGGAGAGGCGAAAGCTGGTGCGGGTCAATCTTCGAGGCGAACATGACGCGCATGACGCGGGCGGCCACGTCCAAGTCACCGCGCGCACTGAGCGGCTGCTGAGCGAGCATTGCCTGCAGATTGGTGATGGTCAGCGTGGGGGCGCGCCACTGCCCGCCGCCGGTCACTTCGTCCGCTGCCAGTTCGGCCGACTGCAAGGCGGCAAGATGGAAGTCCCAGTCCAAAGCGTAGGGTTCGAGTTTGGCCCACCCGGCCCAGGATTTCTCGGCACGGGGCGGCGAGTTGTTGATGGGCATTGCGAGGCGGGCATTGAGGCGCAATTCGCGCGCGCAGGCCCATTGGCTAGTCGGGCGGGCGCATTGGAGGGTTGCCGCACCAGAAAGCGGAATGGGGTTGGTAAGGGAGTGAATCCATTGGGCGTGGAGTTGCGCGTTGGTGGCGCTGCCCCAGCAAGTCTCGGCGCGCGCCACCGAGAGGATGGCGTCGGCGTTGGCCAGGTTTGCCTGGCCCTCGACTGAGGCGACGTGAAGGACGAGGTGCAGGTTGGCAACGTTTGCCCACGGGGCGGTTGCGTGCTCGGCGCATAATGTCAGGTCGCCGCTCCTCCAATTGGTTAGGGACTCGAAAGAGGCAAGCTGGGCAGTGAGGTGCAGGTTGGTTGCGGTCGCCCAACGGGTCTGCGCCGCGTTGGCTTCGAGGCTCAATTCGGCTTTGGACAGGCCATTGGTCGCGGCCGGGAAGAGTCGGGCATTAACCCGGCTTTTGGCAAGATTGCCCCAAGGTGTGTCGGCTCCGGCGGTAGTTAGCATCGCATAGATGGCGAAACTGTTGGGGTCACGCGCATCGCCCCGGACATCGAGCTTGAACTCCGGCGGAGCGGAGAAATGGATGCGCTCCAAGGCATCGGCGACCTCGCTGGGCCAGTTGCGCCGCGGGCGGTCGGCGGGGGCCGCCTCGGCCGGAGACCAAGTCCAGTTGCGGACAGAAGAGGCATTGGTGACTGTGCCGGACAACCGGAGTCTAGCGTCGGCAAGAACAGCCGTGAAGTGGTCCAGCGCCCATTCATCGCCGGGCAAAAACCGGAGTTCGGATTGTATCTGATCGAGCACCAATTGTCGCGGCGCCCGGTTGGCTTCCAGGATGGGCCAGACCAGGCGGCCCTTGCGCAGCATAAGCGAATCAATCTGGACCTGGAGCCGGGCGAGCGCCCGGGCATTGAGGCGCATCTGGACTTGCGCGAGCGTCAATTGCGGGCTGCGGGGGACATCGGGGCGCCCGAAGCAGACGTTCTCCGCGACGATGCCGCGATACCAACTAAGGCGGAGGCGGGAGAACTGCAGATCCAGGCCGCGCGCGCGCAGGTTTTCCAGCAGCGGCCTCTTGGCGAAGCCGGGAAGGCCGACCTGATTCAGGTAAAGCAGCGCGCCCAGCAAGGCGAGAATCAGGAGCCAGACGGTAATCCGCAATCGGCGGAAATACACCCGGCAGGTCCGCCAGAATCTGCCTTTGCGGCGGGTCGCCATACTCAGGGGTTGGGAGGCACAGACAGGTAGCGCTGCACGTAATCGTACAGCCAGGCCGGGAACTCGAAAACCCAGGGTTCTCCATTCAGCGTGACGGCAGCGGTTGGCGGATTGCCGGGCGCCTCGCTGCCGAATTCGACCACAGCCTTCTCGCCGTTCTTCAGTTCGAGTGTGATCTGGTAGTTGTTTTCAGTAAAGCCCAGGCGGGTGCGGCTCGTGTCGCCCCGGCCCAACCAGGCTGTCGCGGTCAACCGGCACAATCCGCTGACAGTCTCCTCGACGGCCAGATCGTTGATGACTCCCGGGGAGCCGGGAGCCAGCGACCAGCTATGCGGTCCGGTTCGGACAATTTGACGGGCCCGCCCCTGCTGCCGGAGGGCAACGCGCGCCACGTCATTGGTGGAGATGCTCCAAATCCGGCGTTCGCGCATTTGCCATCCCGCCGTCGGCAAGCGCTGGAAGTCCGCCAGCTTTACGGCATAAACGAAACTCTCGTCCGCTCGCCGCGCAAAGACTCGGTCGGCCTGGTTCGTCCCGAAGCTCAGTTCGGCAATTACTGGATTGGTTAAGCCCGCGGGGGCATTAGCCATTGCCGCTCTCAAGATGTATTGCCGCAGAGGCGAAGCGAGGCCGTAGGCCGGCAGATCCGCCGAAACCACCACGTCCTGGGTAAACTCGACGATCTGCAATTCATTCAGGGCGGAGAGCAGATACTTGACCAAACCGGCATCCGCGGGAAAATCCTCCGGCAGAACGCGCCAGGTGCTATTGGTCTGCTGTTGCAGTGAGAAATGGTCCTGGGCGCGCACGTCCACAACGGCTACGGGGGCGGTCGGAGTGATCAGGAACGGTTCGCGGAAATCGTTGACAGAGCCGTACCAGGGTGCCAGCAGGTCTTTGCGCACGGCCACGATGGCATCGAGGCCCACGCGCCTGGCATAGACCAACCTGGCGTCATTGGTGGGACTCCCTCCAAACTGGAGCCAGGCGACGACGTTGGTGCCCTGGCCCAGGACCACCTCGAGCTCAGGGTGCTGCAGGCCAAACGCCTCCAGGTCCACTTTGGGATCGTCGGGTACAAACTGAGCCACGCGGACGCTCTGCAGCATTTGCAGCGACTCCTCGGCCTTAACGCTGTTGGCCCGCGCCTGCAAGGGATAGGACATCCGCCACAGTCGGTTGGTAACCTCGCGCTGCAGTTCGAAGATCTTCGCCCCATTGGTGACCAGCAACCGGTCCAGCGTTACCCCCGGCAAGTCCACCAGCGCCGTGCTGCGCCAGTCGTCAGGAGTGCGGGGCAGGAACTGCAGGAAACCGGCGTCCACGACATATACGCCTTCAACGCCAACCACCTGCAGGAACACTTGATCGCCAGGCGCCGTTCGCGCGCCTATTCGCAACCGTGAGGTATGGCCCGGTTGTTCAAGAATGATAGACGCCTGGGGAGAGGCGAAGCCAAACTCCTCGTCCGCCTTGGGTCTTCCCCGGAGTTCGCGGGCCGTAATGTACGGCGCCGGGCTCAACTCTTCCAGCCCCGCAAGGAGCCTCTCGATGCTAACGGCCTGGGCGGGGTAAGCCAGCGGTTGGACAAGTTGCCAGGTTCCGTTGGTGCGCTCGGCGCGGATTTCCAGGCTGGCGGCAGGCCGCACCTGCACACTGGTGACCGCCGCAGCCTGCAGCGCGGGAAGGACTTTGCTGGGGCCGTGATTGGTCTTCCGCAGGTACTTGTGGTGGAAGACAATAAAGGCCATCAACGTCACGGCCACGATCGCCCATCGCCAGGTACTCCAGGAATTCATGCGTGGTAACTAGCTCCGGCGCCACAGCCAGACCAGGCCGCCCAGCAGCAGGACGGAGCCCGGGAGCACGCCCAGGAGCATCCATTGCGCCTGACGTAGCTGCGCCTGGGTCATGATGATATGATACTGTGTAATCGGCCGCGGCCCCACACCGGCCAAGAGGTGGGTGCGCTCGAGCAGCCAATTGATGGCATTGCCGGCAAAATCGCGGTTGCCTGCCGACTCGATCTGCAGGTTGCCCAGGAACAGGGAATCGCCGACGATAATCATACGAGTCGAGCCCCGCTCGGCGATCAGATCTTTGATCGCACCTTTCTCGACGGCTACCGAAAGGGGGAACGAACCCTTGTGGGCGGGATCGCCGACCGTCGTGGCGGCGGGACCGGAGAAGGCCAGTTCATCCACACGCGGCGCATCGGCAGCATCGGCGTGCACTTTCAACCGGCCCACGGAACGAGGCAAGCTAACATGAAGCCGCGACCCCAGCAGAGAGTTAACGACGGCATGTTTGCTGAAACGGCTGATAATGATATCCGTTCCCTTAACCGAATTATCAGGATCGGTGATGACATTGTGCCCAACGTCCACCCCCCATTTGGCCAGGATGGTTTCGAGGCCGGTGTTCTTGCGGACCGAGCCAAAATTAAACAGCGCCAGCAGGCGCCCGCCCTGGTTGAGATACTGCTCGACCTTGCTCAGTTCAGCGTCAGGAATGACGTCGCGCGGCCCGGCGATAACCAGCAGATTGCAGTCCGGCGGCACCGTATTGGTGCCGAGCAGTGACAGCGGTTCGGCACGGACACGATTCTGCTCAAGAATGGATGCAAGCTTGAGGTAACCGGTTACTTCGTCACCGCTATCTATTTGGTGTTCCCCATGCCCCTGGAGGAAATAGGCCTTCAGCGGCTTAGAACTCGTTACGTCGAGCAGAGCAGCGGTGAAAGCTATCTCACCCAGGAACGCCGCAGGCTTGCGGTGAAACGACAGTCCGCTCGCGCTGGGCGCCTGATTGGTCACCTGCTCCACCACGTAGGTGGCCAAGGCGTTCCCGTCCACCGGTTTCACTTTGCCTTCGCAGTCGAAGATAATGAGATTCTTGTCGGTCTGGGAGGAGAGGTTGTACTTGGCTTTAGTCTTTTGCGCCAAGCCGGGATTGCGTATGTAATCAACCGTTTCGACTTTGATTCTTGAGTTGACCATCCGATATTCGCCAAGAAGGTCCGACACGGTGCTGTAAAGCGCGCCAGCGTCTTCGGTGTCGTAGTAGAGAGTCACTCTCACCTGGTTGGTGACCGACTTGAGCAAGCCGAGCGTTCGCGAGGAGAGTTCGATTCGGGTGCGTGTGCTCAGGTGGAAGCGAAGGAAGTAGTTCGCGCTGATGTAATTCACCATGACCACTACCGAAAGAACGACGAGCACGATCACCACCACATGCAGGCCGATGCCCCACTTGCGATAGGGCGAGAAGCTGGGGTGCGAATGAGGACTGGTCACCATGCTATTTCCAGCGGCGGCTTTCCACGACACGCACGGTCAGAAAGAGGAAAAGGAATATCACACTTGCAAGCAGCACCACCGACCGGGTGTCCACGATGCCGCGGGCGAAATCGTGCATCTGTTCGAAAATTGCGAGGCAGCCAAGCACCTGATTCTGCCAGTTCTCCTGCGCCGGAAGCTGGCTGGCCAGGTACCCCAGCAGAAACACGCTTGCGCCAAAGACGAGACTGATCATGGCCGCGATCGCTTGACTGCGCGTGAGCGCCGAAGCGCAGCAACCTACGGAAATGAACGCGCCCCCGTACAGCAATATACCCAGAAATGTGCTGGCCACCAGGCCCCCATCCAATGAGCTTGGATCACTGGTTTGGTGACGCACCACCAGGAGGCAGCCAAGGAGTGGCAGCCACATTAGCAAGTAGAACAGCAGTGCCGCCGTAAACTTGGCCACTACCACCTGCAAATCACTGACCGGCGTGGTCATGAGTGTTTCGAAGGTGCCAGTAAATTTCTCCTGCGCAAACAGCCTCATGGTAATCACAGGCGTTGTCAGCAGTAGAATCAGCCAGAAGAACGGTGTGATATAGAACAGCTCGGTGATAGGCATTGGCGTTGGCTTCTGCAGTTTGGCGAGAATGACGACAAAGCTGTAGCCCATCAGGAAGAGGGCCGCCGCGATAATAATGTAGCCGCCAAGAGACAGGAAGAAGCCCGCCATTTCCCGCCGCGTCAGAGTCCAGAAGGCCCGCATCACACTTCCTCTTCCTCAGGCCGGGTGACCCGGACGTAGATATCCTCAAGCGAGTGGCGGCTTCGGGTCAACTCACGCAGAGGCCAGCCCCGCTCCCGCGCCAGTGCGAAGACCTGTGGCCGCAAGTCCACGCCATCCCGCGGGGTCAGCGCGCAACGGAAATACTCTCCCTCAGCCGGTGAAACGTCGAACTGCTCCACCTCCGCCATCTGTGCCCAGCATGCCCGCAGATCGTCGGGCGGCGCAGCGATTTCCGCGATGACCTGGCCGCGACTGCTCATCAGCTTCTGCAGATTCTCCGGCGTGTCGGCAACCAAGATTCGTCCATCGTACATTATCACGACCCGATGGCAGGTCATTTCCGCCTCCGGCAGGATATGCGTGGATATCAGCACCGTATGGGTGCCGCCCAGACCCTTGATAAGCTGGCGCACTACCCGTATCTGGTTCGGGTCCAGCCCGATTGTCGGCTCGTCCAGGATGATCAACTCAGGCTCGTGCACGAGGGCATCCGCCAGTCCCACGCGTTGACGGAATCCCTTGGACAACTGGCCGATAATCCTCCGGCTGACATCGGTAAGCCCGCATTGCTCCATGACCACATCTGTGCGCTCCCGTGATCGCCTGCAGCCCAAGCCCTTCAATCGGGCCCGGAACTTCAGGTATTCTCGCACGCGCATGTCGTGGTGCAGCGGGTTGTTTTCGGGCATATACCCAATGCGGCGGCGCACCTCGTCGGATTGCTCGAAGACATCCAGCCCAGCCACCCGCACGGTGCCCGAGGTCGCCGACAGGTAACAAGAAAGGATGCGCATCGTTGTGCTCTTGCCCGCCCCGTTTGGGCCGAGCAGGCCTACGATTTCGCCCCGCGTGACCGTGAAGGAGATGTCCGACACTGCGGGGTTGCCCGCGTAACGCTTCGTCAGGTTGGCGACTTCGATCATCAAGTCATCGCTCATTGGGTCCAGCTTAGCAGATAGTCTAGTTGAGGCCGGTGTGCCTAAGCCAACAAAATCTGGGCGCCGTCCGTTGGCAAGCCTGTTCGCATGGAATGTCAGTGGCCGTCAGCGTGAGGTCATAATGGCCTTTGTCATCCTTGTTGCCACACTAGCGCACTGCCAACTCCACCGTTGCCTGGCGCAGCACATTGAAGTTACCCATCCGCTGCGGCACGGCGATTTCGAGTTGCACCGGGTCGCCTTTCTTCCTGGCATAAATCCACTTGGCCGCGGCGCAAACGTCGGTCGGCAGTTGTCCGTCCAAAGCGGTCACCAG
>CAZHEW010000100.1:0-9313 GCA_964531815.1 uncultured Verrucomicrobiota bacterium | reverse complement strand
CCACCACCAGCAAAGTCGCGACGACTGCGAGGTTTGCCGCCAACACCGCTTGCTTCTTCATGCGGTCCAACCTGCTGCCATTCCCTCCCCAGCGCAAGCCCAGCCATGCAAGGCCGGCTGCCCACCCCGGCCTGGACCCACTTGTAACATGGCCAGCCCGGCAACACCCCCACCACGAGTAGCAAGCGCCACCACCGCCCCGCAAGGCTGGTTCCCTCCACCGATGCAGAGCCACAGCGTAGCTCCCACATGGCTCCCACATGGCTACCACATGGCTACCACATGGCTTAATAGAAATTCTATTAAGCCATGTGGTAGCCATGTGGGACGGGGGCAGCCGGGCGATGGGCCATGCCGGATGACGGGGCGGAGTGTCCACATTAGGGCCGGGCTCTCTCCCGGCGGCCAAACCAGCCCCCGGGAGGGCTCGGGCACCTACCCGCAATCCCTGCAAAGAATTTTCCGACAGATTGATTTTTGTTGCCGCCAGGGCTTGACATCCGTGCCGGGTCATGCGAACAATTGGGTGTCCGGGTGATAGAACGTTTCTTCAGCGGGGTTCCCCACCCCCACCTCCTTGGCGTCTGTCACTCGGACATTTTTCAACTAAACCTGGCGGGGTTTCTGTGGTCCGGCCCGGCATGCCGGGCATTGTCAAGCGGCCCCCGACCGGGGCATCTCAGAAATAAACGGTTGGCAACCGGGGGCGGGGCATGCTATAAACAGGGCTCGCTTCCGCTGGGAGCGGGTGAAATCGCCAGTAAACAACAATACGAATTTGATTTATGTCACAGCATCGGAGTCTGCGCGCGGCGTCCACGTTGGGCGGCAAGCGGAATGTGCTCAAACGCTTTGAGCGGATCGAGTTGCTCAAGCAGCGCGGTCAGTGGAAAGTGGGAGACCGCATCACCGGCCTGCGCAAGACCAAGAAGGACGCCTGAATCAGCGCGTTGG
This sequence comes from uncultured Verrucomicrobiota bacterium, assembly GCA_964531815.1. Classification (GTDB taxonomy): domain Bacteria; phylum Verrucomicrobiota; class Verrucomicrobiia; order Limisphaerales; family UBA8199; genus UBA8199. Next base: position 8,359 of record CAZHEW010000100.1, on the reverse strand, counting down.
TGCGGCGTGCGGAACAGCGAGCGCCAGGCGGTTCCTGCCCCGCCAGTTTCGCCGGTTCCCCGTCCCGCACTCGGCTCCCCGCCTTCAGATGGTTCGCCTGCAAAAGTTCCTGGCGGACGCGGGCGTTGCTTCGCGGCGCGCCGGTGAGCAGATGATCCTGGCGGGGAGGGTGGCGGTAAATGGTCAGACCGCCGGGGAGTTGGGGGCGCGGATTGACCCTGTCCACGACCGGGTGATGGTGGACGGCAAGCCGGTCCGGGCGAAGCGCAAGATCTATGTGGCATTGAACAAGCCCCGGGGGAGGGTTTGCTCCCGGCGTGATGAATTTGAGCGCCCGACGGTCTATGGGCTGTTGCCCGGGGAATGGGGCCACCTGCATACGGTGGGGCGGCTGGACTACAACAGCGAAGGACTGATTTTCCTGACGAATGACGGCGAGTTCAGCCTGCGCCTGACGCATCCCCGATACGGGGTGCTCAAGAAGTATGTGGCGACCGTGGAAGGGCGGGTGCCGGCGGAAGCGCTGGGCCAGTTCACGCGCGGGGTATGGCATCAGGGCGAGAAGTTGAAGGCGGAACGGACACGGTTGATTTCCAGCGGGCAGGCGCAGAGCGTGGTGGAGCTGGAATTGGCCCAGGGCAGGAACCGGGAGGTGCGTCGGTTGTTCGAGTCGCAGGGGATGCCGGTGAAGCGGTTGCAGCGGGTCCAGATCGGCAAGATCAAGCTGGGCGAGCTGCGGCCGGGCAAATGGCGGATATTGACAGAGCCCGAGATTAAATCTCTAATGTGCTGAGTTATGAAATACAACTGTTGGTTCGTAGTGGGGACAATGCTTTCGACGGGCTTGCTGGCACAAGAAGCGGCTAATACGGCCCCGCCAGCGGCGATCCAAACGCCAGCGGCTGCGCCAGCCGCGGCTCTGACGCCCGCACCCGCAAGAACAAACGCGCCCGCTGTCAAGGCGGCAAAGAATAAAGCCGCCACCAAGCAGGCGCCAAAGGCTTCGGCGAAAAAGGCCCCCGCCAGGACGATGGCGGCATTGCCGGAATTGAGGACGGTGCCGTTGGTAGCCGGCCCGGCGGTGGTTGTGGCCAGCAATGTCAACGTGCGCGGCCAGGCCAAACTCACCAGCGAGATTGTCGGGCGGGTGACAAAGGACCAGTCCGTCACTGTGATCGAGGAGATCGTGCGCAACAATTCGGGGCCGAACGAACCGTCCGCCTGGGCCAAGATCGCCTTGCCCCCCGGCGCCCGCGTATGGGTGCATAACGCCTTTATCAATGCCACGGACCAAACGGTTGTGCCGCGGCGGCTGAACCTGCGCAGCGGTCCCGGCGAGAATTACAGCGTGATTGGCCTGTTGCATCGGGGCGACGCGGTAAAGCAGGTCACCACGAATGCGGATTGGATCGAGATCGAGCCGCCGGCGAACGCTTATGCGTTTGTGGCGGCGCAATACCTCAGGCAGGGAGCGCCGGCACCGTCTGCCCCGGGGCCGACGGCGGTAACGGCGGTTGCGCCGGTTGCCCCGCCGCCGACTCAACCGGCGCCGACGCCCGGCACGGTGGTGGTGATCCCGCCGGGCCCCACGCAGCCAATCGAGCCGGCCCCCACGCCGACCATTGTGGCCGCCGCTCCCGCAGTGGCCCCGCCGCCGACTGAAAGTCCGGTTCTGCCTCCCCCGGCCGAGACGCCAGTGGTCGCCGCGCCAACGGAGGCTCCCGTAATGACAAGCGAGCCCGAGATGCCCGAGGTGCCAGAGATCGAGGAGCCGCCGCCGCCGCGCATTGTGGAGCGTGAAGGCATCGTGCGTGGTATGACCAGCATCCAGGCTCCATCCAAGTTTGTGCTGGTTAGCCCTGACACCGGCCAGAACATTGATTACCTTTACACGACATCCCGGCAACTGGATCTGCGGCGCTATAAAGGCCTGCGGATCATCGTGACCGGCGAGGAGGCTCTGGACGAACGGTGGGGCAACACCCCAGTCCTGACGATCCAGAGAATCCACGTTGTGGAGTAATGGCCCCGGCCAACCTCATTGACGGGCGGGCGGTTGCCCGACAACTACAGGCCGAGCTGGTCGAGCGCATTGCCGCGCTAAGATCAAGAGGCATTCAGCCGGGGCTGGCCTTCGTGCGCGTCGGCGAGGACGCAGCCTCCAAGGTCTATGTCGGGCGCAAGGAAAAGATGTGCGCCGAGCTGGGTATAGTCTCGGAAACGCACGTCCTGGAGGAGCAGACCAGCGAGTCTGATCTCCTGGCGCTGCTGGCCCGGCTCAATGCAGACCGGCGGCTGCACGGCGTCCTGGTGCAAGCCCCCCTGCCTCCTCACCTCCGGGCGACGGTGGTTTACGCTCAGGTACTGCCGGAGAAAGACGTGGACGGCTTCCATCCCATCAACGTGGGCAAACTGATGCTGGGCGACCCGACGGGTTTTCTCCCGTGCACGCCGGCGGGAATACGCGAGTTGCTCGCGCGGTCGGGGGTTGGGATTGCCCGGGCGGAGGTGGTGGTGCTGGGGCGCGGCAACATTGTGGGCAAACCGATGGCGGCCATGCTGTGCCAGAAAGCCGAACACGCCAACGCCACGGTGACCATCTGCCATTCCGGAACCCGGGACATCGGGGCGCACTGCCGGCGCGCGGATATTCTCATCGCGGCGATGGGGGCGGCGGAGCTCGTCAAAGCGGACATGGTCAAGCCTGGCGCGGTGGTGGTGGATGTGGGGGTCAACCGCGTGAGCGATCCCACCGCCAAAGGAGGGTCGCGGCTGGTGGGGGATGTGGATTTCGCAGCCGTTCAGCCGATCGCCGGCCGGATCACGCCCAACCCCGGCGGGGTGGGGCCGATGACGATTGCGATGCTGATGCAAAACACAGTCCGGGCGGCGGAGCAGGCCGCACGGTGAATGAGCGACAACCATGCAACCGACTCGAATCTTGCCTGACCTGCAGTGCTCGCTGATGTGCGAGGAAATCCGCCGGGAGGCCAACGGCAACCCGCTCCTGATTGGGGTAATCAGTTTCATTCGCGTGCCGCAATTGCCCGTGATGGCATTCAAGCTGAGCTTGTTCAACCGTTGGACGGCGGGGGTCGGGCAGTTTGTTGAGACCTCCCGGTTCATTGGGCCGGATCAGACCACGGTGTTGCGCAAGGGCGAGGTCAAGTTCAGTTTGCAGGATGCGGCGCTGCATGCGACCAATGTCACGGTGTTCACGCAAGTGGAGTTCAAGACAGCCGGCACCTACTACGTGGAAGTGCTGGTGGATGACGTCATGAAGCTGCGCTACCCCGTGCCGGTGATTCACACGCCGCCGCCTAATCCGCCGGCCAATCCGCCGGCGCCACAACCCCCCGCGGCGTGAGCCGCTCCCAGGAGGCCCAGGCGGCTCAGTGCCGCAATCGGGCCGGGCGGCAACCGCGGGCGCATTGGGACGCACATGAATGCACCAAATGGGAAAACACAGGTCGCCTGGCAGCCGCTGACGGTCAGTGGCGTGGCGGCCTTTGCCGGCGGGACGTTGAGCCGGTTGTTGCTCGCGCAACTGGTGGTTGCGCTGCTGGCCGGGAGCGCGGTGATCTGGTTTGCGCACCAAGCCTGGTTTCCAGTGATTGACAAGGCCATTGACTGCCTGCCGCCGCAAGGAGAGCTCCGCTCCGGCCAATTGAACTGGGCGGGCGATTCGCCGGTGTGTCTCGCAGAAGGACGATTCCTGGCACTGATTGTTGACCTGGACCATGCGGGAAAGGCGCGCTCCCCGGCCCATGTTCAGGTCGAGTTCGGACGGGCAGACTACCGGATCTATTCTTTGCTGGGCTCTTGCGGGGGGCTCTATCCTCGCGGCCGGTCTTTGGCTTTCAACCGGACGGAACTCGGGCCATGGTGGGGAGCCTGGGCGCCGGCAATCCTGATTATGGCGGGGCTGCTGGCGGTGGCGGGACTGATGGTGATCTGGTCGTGCCTGGCAACCGTGTATGCTCTGCCGGTGTGGCTGGTGGGTATCTTCGCGGACCGGCAGTGCAGCCTGGCCGGAAGCTGGCGGCTGGCGGGCGCAGCACTCATGCCCGGGGCTCTCCTGATGGGCGCGGCGATTCTGCTGCACGGCTGGGGCAAGCTGGATCTATTGGGGCTGGCAGCGGCCGGTGCCGCGCACGTGGTGATCGGCTGGCTTTATCTGTGCGTCAGTCCTCTGCGCCTGCCGCGGCAGGCCGAAGCGATAGCGGCCGGGAGAAACCCCTTCGCATGATTGATTGTCGCCGCGGGTTGGGATAATATGCTGCCATGACGTGTTCAGTGGGCGTTTATCGGACTGCGCTGGTAGCGCTCGCAAGCCTTGTACTGAGCGGCTGCCTGCCCGCCGCCCCCGGGGAGGAGGAAAAAGAACCCCACTTCCTGGCAGGCCGAAACCGTGTCAACAGCCTGGATTTCAGGGGAGCCATCGAGTCCTTTGAGAAGGCCCTTGAGGCGAACCCTAAATCGGCACCAGCGCACTTCGAGCTGGGCTGGTTGCTTGACGAAAAGGAGCCTGATCCATCGGCAGCCATATACCACTACGAGCGGTTCCTCAAACTGTCGCCAAACTCGGGCAAGGAGGAATTGGTCAAGACCCGCATCCTGGCGTGCAAACAACAACTGGCCCAAACCGTGTCGCTGGCGCCAGGCATGGACAGACTGCAACGCGACCTGGAACGGCTCACGAGCGAGAACAAGCGATTGCAGGAAGAGATCGAAAAATGGCGCGCCATCGCCTCCCGGCCGCCCGCTCCTGGCGTCCAACCTGTCACAGTTTTGCCGGAGCCACGCGGGACACAGGCTCCCGGTTCCGGCGGAGCGGCGGCAGCCAGCGCGGTGCCGCCGCGCACTGCCAGCGCGAGCCGGCCGCCGGGCACGACGGCAACCGCCCCGCGGACGCATATCGTGAAATCAGGGGAAACGTTCATCAGGATCGCCCGGACTTACGGTGTGACATTGGAAGCGCTGCTGGCCGCCAATCCCAGGGTGAATCCGCGACGCATGCAAGCGGGGCAAGTCTTGAAAATCCCGTCGCGCTAGCTTGGCTGCTACCTGATCGCCGCGTACACCCGGTGGACATCGTCGTGGTCGTCGAGGGCGTTGAGGAAATCGGCGACCTCCTTGCGCGCGCCTTCACCGAGCTCGATGAAGTTCTTGGCAAGGTAGCGGATTTCGGCAGAGAGGATGGTCCAGCCGGCGCTTTTGAGGGCTTTGGAGACGTGGTCGAGGTCTTTGATTTCGGTCAGGAAGCGGGCCCCCTTCTGGCCCGGGGGAACCTCTTCCGGTTCGAGCGGCTCGAGTTCCTGGGCGCCGGCTTCGATGGCGTCGGCTTCCGCGTCACGGTTGGGGTCGGCGTGAGTGCCTTCGACGACGCCTAGATGGTTGAAGAAGAAGGCAACACTGCCGGGCTGGCCGAGCGAACCGGCGCGGAACAGGTTGCGGATTTCAGGCGCGGTGCGGTGACGATTGTCGGTGAGACACTCGACAACGACCGGCACTTTGTGCGGCGCGAACCCCTCGTAAGCGACCAGCTCGTAGGCAATCTTCTCCTCGGTCTGCCCGGACCCCTTCTTGATGGCGCGCTCGATGGTGTCGCGGTAGCAGGAGGCCTTGCGGGCCTTTTCGACGGCCGCGGCCAAGCGCGGGTTGAGGTCCGGGTCCGGGCCGCCGAGTTTGGCCGCGACCATGATTTCGCGGACCAGCTTGGCGACCATCTGGCCTTTCTTCTGCGCGTTGGCTTCGCGCCCGGCTTGTTTCCATTGTGCGCCCATGGTTGCGTTAGATTGCCTTGCCAGTGTGTGCCTCGCCAGCCCGCGCGTCAACAGAACGGATTGACAATCGCAGCCCTCAGCGCCAGTTCGCGCTGATCTCTACGGCGAGGCCAAACTGCCCCAGACAATGCGGCTGGAACCCGCCCTCGCAAGGATGCTCGCCATTTCATAGACGGATTATGCAATCACGGCTTGGGTTTAAGGCCGCGCAGATGCTCATCAAACCAATCGGCGAAGAGCTCCATATCCCGGCCCATATCCGGCCAGCCGTGCAGCCTGCCCTCGCGCACCACCAGCCGGGCGACGGAGCCCGTTTCCGCGCAACGTTTGACGAAGGTCTGGCTCTGACAGATTGGCACGAGCTTGTCGGCGTCGCCGTGGATGATGAGGATGGGCGGGAGGTTGGAGTGGACAAAGTAGATGGGCGAAATCTCCCGCCCCAGCTTCTGCCGCTCCTCTGCCGTATCGGAGCGCGGGCCGAACGCGGCTTTGAAATCCTTCAGCACGCCCACGCCGACGGCATCCTCGCCTGGCTGGCTGTAGTTGAGAAAATCGGTCGGCGGGAAGAAGCACGCGACACATTGCACCGCGCTGCTTTCGTGGTCCACGGGGTCCTTGGCCTTGAGGCGTCCGGGGCCGCCCTGGGTCGCCATCGTGAGCGAGAGATGCCCGCCGGCGCTGCCGCCGGTGATGCCGAGGCGATTGGGGTCCACGCCGTACCGAGCCGCGTGGTGCCGGACAAAACGCACAGCCCGGTGGATGTCTGACACGACTTCAGTGATCACGAACTTCGGCTGGGACCCGTGCACGACGGCAAACACGGTGTAGCCGCGTTTGAGGAGGGGCTTGAAGTAATCCGCGTTGATGAATTCATGCGCGGAGACCCAGCCGCCGCTGACCATGAGAAGGATGCCCACGCCATTAGCCTGTTGGGGCTGAAAGACATCGAGCGTGAGGGCGGTGCCGAACTTGCGCCCGTAAATAACGTCCTCAATGCGGTTGAAATCAACGTTCGGTTGGGCGCAGGCACCGGCTGCGAGCACCAGCAGCAGGCAGGCACCGAGCGCATTCTTCATGGCACGCATGCCGGGCAGTCTATCGGCAGCCCATTCCAGGCGCAAGCGCCCCCCGCCGCCGCCGTGCGCGAGTCATGCTAATCCAGCCAATGTTCCGGCCTGATCCGAATGGACGGGGGGTCGAGAAAGCACGGGAATGACACGTCCGCACGCCGCACATACGTCAATCAAGCGCCCCGGGCAGGAGGGCGGAGCTCGGGCGGCGGAAGCGGAGGAGCGCTACACGCTGAACCTGAAGAGCAGCACATCGCCGTCGCGGACGACGTAGTCCCGACCTTCGATGCGATAGTGGCCGGTTTCGCGGGCTTTACTGACCGAGCCTTCCTTGACCAGGTCGGCCCAGTTGACAGTCTCGGCCTTGATAAAGCCGCGCTCGAAATCAGTGTGGACTGTGCCGGCGGCTTTGACGGCGGTGGTGCCGCTGGGGATGGTCCACGCGCGAACTTCCTTGTCGTTGAAGGTAAAGAAGGTGCGCAGCCCGAGCAAGTGGTAGGTGCGGTGGATCAGCGCGGCGCCGCCGAATTCCTTGACCCCCAGTTCCTTCAGGTAGTCCTGCGCTTCTTCCGGCGAGAGATCAGCTACCTCGCTCTCCACCTGGGCGCACACGACGACCGTGTCGCAGGCGTGATGGGCGAGGGCGTGCTGGCGGACCTTGAGGACTTGCGGGTGCGTGTCTATCGTGGCCAGGTCGCCTTCCTTCACGTTGGCGACGAAGATAGTGGGCTTGTCAGTAAGGAGAAAGAAGCTGCGGACCAGGAGCTTCTCATCGGGGCCCAGCGGCAGGCCGAGGGTGTTGGCGGGCTTGCCGGCGTCCAAGTGAACGCCAAGCTTCTCCAGCAGGCGCGCTTCCAGCAAGGCGTGTTTGTCGCCGCGCTTCACGTCGCGCGAGATCTTCCCCAGCCGTTTCTTGACTGTCTCCAGGTCAGCCAGCACCAGTTCGGTGGTCACAATCTCGATGTCCCGCTCGGGGTCAATGTCCCCGGCAACATGGACGATATCCGGATCCTCAAAGCAGCGCACGACCTGGACGATCGCGTCCACCTCGCGGATGTGGCTGAGGAATTTGTTGCCGAGGCCCTCTCCGTGCGAGGCGCCCTTGACCAGGCCGGCAATGTCAACGAACTCGAAGGTGGTCGGAATCTGGGTGCCGACCTTGACCACCTGGGCGAGTTGGGGCAAACGGGGGTCTGGCACACCGACGACGCCCAGGTTGGGTTCGATGGTGCAGAACGGATAATTCTCCGCCGGGGCCTTGTGCGAGCGGGTGATGGCGTTGAAGAGCGTGGATTTCCCGACGTTCGGAAGACCGATAATGCCTGCCTTAAGCATGGCGCAGTTATAGCCATAAGAGGCGATGCGGATAAAGGGAAAAACACTCCCACGGAATCAGCGGGCCGGCCGGGGCGGGGTGACCTCGAGAAGGCCGACGCCGACTCCCACAGGAAGCGCGAGGTCCAACGAGACAGGGCGAAAGGCCTGCTGCGCTACTGGACCGCG
>CAZHEW010000099.1:0-9322 GCA_964531815.1 uncultured Verrucomicrobiota bacterium | reverse complement strand
CCTGCTGCAGCTTGCCGGGGGCGGAAAGGCTTCCGTTGGCCTCGGCCAGCATGAGCGGTGCGGTGTTGGTGCCCCGGCCCGGCGACCAGCGCGCCGGCAGCGACAACCGCTCGCCCTCGAGCCACACCGCGAGGCCCAGGTAGTTGGGCAGTTTCACCTCGGAGTTCTCCAACGCCCGCGCCAGCGCCTGCTCGGCCACCGATTTGGGCAGGAACCGCACTGCCGTCCAAACCTCGTTGGCGGACTTGGCCCTGCGTTGGCCGGGCGGCGTCGGCGCCGAACTGCGCTCCGGGTTCAGAATGCACAACCAGCGGGTCTGGTCGCGCTGGATCCAAAAGTTGGCGGTGGTGATACCCCGCAGCTTGCCGGTTTGGCGGATCTCCTCTGCGATGTCATGCAGCTTGAGGCGGGCGTTCCAAAGCGTGCGCCAGGCCGCCACGCCGGCCTGCAGGGCGGCGTTGGTGCCGGCGATTTCCCCCAGTTGATCCAGCAAAGCCGGAATCAGCGGGCTGGGCGCGCGCAGGACCTGATCGGGAATGGCCTCCCACAGCGCCTCGGATGGCCCGGCCGTCCGCGCGTAGCGCAGCGCCTCCCCAAACGCCAGGTTCGCCAGCGGCAGACCGGCTTCGGACAGCGTCTCGCGGTTCTCCCGGGCCGAGCGCAGCGCCTCGGCCACCGCCTCTGCCGGGGGCAGTCTCGTTAACCGGCCGCGCAAGCCGAGGAACGCCGCGTTCAAGGCGGCTTCCGGCTCGGGCCCGGTTTCCTGAAACTGCGCGATGCGCTGCTCGACTTCCTCCACGCCCGCCCCGGTGGCGGCTTGGAGCGCGTCCCAGGCCGCCCGTTGCGCGGAGGAAAGCCCCGTGAACCAAGCCGGCGGTTGCGGCGCAGGATCAAACTCCAGCCCTTGTCCGAACCGCCCTTCCGCCGTCAGCCCGAACGTGGCGGGGAACACGGCTTCGGGCTCCCAACCCGGATAAAGCGCCCGCCATTCCGCCAACTGCGCCCGCGGATCGGTCGCGGGGAACTGAACCGCTTCGATCTCCCGCTGCCGGCGCGACTTGCTGCCAGGCCACGCGCCCGCCACCTCGACCAGGTAATCGCTCCAGCGTCGCGAATAGATATCCTGCTCGATCAGGAAGTTTCCCCACGGCCGCTCCAGTTCCTTGCCGTATTGGCGGGCCACCTCCTCGGCGCGCCCGCGCGACTCGCGCTCGACGGCTGCCCGGCGGTGAATGACCGCGCTCAGCGCCACCGCCGCCAGCAGAAGCACCGGCAGCAGGATCAAGCCGGCTTGCCAGACAAAAGCCGGCCTTCGCGCTGGAGGTGGACTGGTCATGACTCGATGCATCAATTCTGGCCTCAGCCTGCCCAGTCGCAAGCACAACGATTGTCATGGTTTTGTAAAGAGTGGGAGGCCTCCCGCGCGCCCGGGCCGCGCACGCCCCGGGAGAAGCACCCAAAACGCCGGAAATGGCTTGGGAAAGGCAATAATGGTGAAACTTCCGGCGCGTCAAATGCGTCTTACAAGGCAGCCAGTTGCTTGAGATGTGCAGCCGTCCTGCTACCCTCAACCAGTTATGTGTGCCATTCCATCGGCCGCGCGCAAGCGCGCGCAAGCTGCGACCAAGTCGCAAGGCGGTGCTTTGCCCGCGCGGCCGCGCATGGTCCGGGCCCAGGCCGGATCCGGCCCGATGGCAGCCGCACAGCTATCTTCCGTGGACCTGGGCGATTCCGCGCGAATGGCCCTCATCATTACCCCAACGGGCCAGGGCGCTTTTTGCCAGCAGGCGCAGGAAGCGTTGTCTGCCCTGCGGGCCGTTCTTGAGCAGCAACCCGAGCCGATGGCCGTTACGGTCCAGACGGTTTTCCTGAAGGACCTCCGGGACCAGCCGGAGTGTGCGCGGCTGTTCGCGGGCTTCTTTGGCCCCGAACGGCCCGCAATCAACTATGTTTTCCAGCCGCCTTGCTGCGGCGCGGCTTTGGCCCTCGAGGTCTGGGCCATCGGCGGCAAGTCTGTGCGCATCGAGCGCTTCGGCCCCCACGCCCTCTCCGTTGCCTACGATGGCGTCCGCTGGACCTATTGCGCCGGGGTCCAGCCTGCCCCCTCATTGGCAGGGGTCCATTCTCAAACCCTGGACGTGCTGGAGCGCTCACGCGCCGCTTTGGCCCGGGCCGGCAGCAGCTTCGAGCACGTGGTCCGCACCTGGTTTTACCTGGGCGGCATCACCGAACCGGAGGCGGAAGCCTGGCGCTACCAGGAGTTGAACCGCGCCCGGACGGATTTCTACCGCGAGATTCGCTTTCGCTGTTCCTCGCAGGCCCCCGACACCGGGCCGGGCGTTTACCCGGCCAGCACCGGCATCGGCATGGCGGACCACGGACTTACTATGAGCTGCCTGGCGCTGGAGACCGGGCGAGAAGACGTCCACCTGTTGCCCCTGGAAAATCCCCGGCAAATCCCGGCTTACGCCTACGATGCGAAGTACTCGCCTCACAGTCCAAAGTTCTCGCGCGCGGTGGCGCTCCGGCTGGGAGACTACGTGACCACGTGGGTTTCGGGCACCGCCAGCATCGTCAATTCCGAAACCATCCATCCGGAAGGCGCCGAGAAACAAACCAAGCAAACGATTGACAACATTGAACAGTTGATTGCCGCCGGGAACTTCACGCGGCACGGCCTGGAGGGGGCCGGGGCCAGCCTGCGCGACCTGGCCAAGATACGCGTTTACCTCAAGCGCCCTGAGTATCTGGAAAAATGCAAGGCCATCTGCGAGCGGCGGTTCGGGCCGGTGCCCGCCGTGTACGCCGTGGCAGACATCTGCCGCCCCGATCTGCTGGTCGAGATCGAGGGGGTGGCCTTCTCCAGGCATTGCGCGCCGACGCCCCGAAGCAAGGTTGATTAGCCGGCCAACTCCGGCTTAAATGGCGGCCGTGCGGTTTCAACGCTCGAATCCGAACGACTGCCTATGCCGAAGAAAGAAACCATGACCCCGCGCGAGCGGGTCAACAAAGCCCTCAACCATCAAGTCCCGGACCGCGTGCCGATTGACCTCGGCGGCAACCAGACCGGCATCCACAAGAACGCTTACCGCTCGCTCATCAAGCACCTCGCCATCACCGACGAAATCTGCATCATGGACGCCGTCCAGCAGTTGGCCGCGCCTTGCGAGCAGGTCCTGCAGCGGTTCCATGTGGATACGCGCTACGTCGCGGCCGGCGCGGCGTCCAGTTGGAAGGGCCGCATCGTCAAGACCCGGCGCGACGGGCGCAACTGGGACGACCTGACCGACGAGTTCGGCGTCCGCTGGTCCATGCCGGAGGATGCGCCCAACTACATGGACATCACCCTGCATCCGATGGCCAACGCCACCCTGGCGGACGTCCGGGATTACCCGTGGCCCAAGGGCGACGACCCCAGCCGCTTCGCCGGCTTGCGCCAGCGGGCGCTGGCACTCAAAACGGAGACGCCTTATGCCGTCGTCAGCGGCATCTCCGGCGTCGTGTATGAGATTTGCTGGTACCTGCGCGGGCTGGAACAATGGTTCTGCGACCTGATGGGCGACACCGGGTTCTGCGAAGCCATGCTCGACCAGACCCTCAAATTCTGGCTGGACTGGTTCCGCCTTTTCCTCGACGAGGTGGGCGACGTGGTGGACGTGATCATGATCGGCGACGACCTGGCGGGCCAGAACGGGCCGCTGTTCAATCCGGCGATCTACCGCCGCCTCGTCAAGCCCCGCCACAAGCGCCTGGTACAATACATCCGCTCCCGCACCCCGGCTAAAATCTGGTATCACACCTGCGGCGCCTGCACTGCGTTCATCCCCGACCTCATAGACAACGGCGTGCAGGTGCTCAACCCGGTGCAGGTCAGCGCGCGCAACATGGACCCGGCGGAACTCAAACGCCGCTTCGGATGCCAGGTCGCCTTTTGGGGCGGCGGCGTGGACGCCCAGCATATCCTGCCCCGGAGCACGCCCCAGGAAGTCGCCGCCAACGTCCGCCACAACCTCAAAGCCCTCATGCCCGGCGGCGGCTACATCTTCAACAATGTCCACAACATCCAGGGCGAAGTCCCGCCGGAGAACGTGGTTGCGCTGTTCGACACGGCCTATGAGTGCGGCTTCTACGACTGAGCCCGACGTTACAAACCAGCCCGGCTAATGTAATTGCCCCGCCCGCCGGCCAGTGTGATGCTCGGGACAAACAACAGCACCAAGTATGAAACAGATACGAAAGGACGAGCTTTACAGACACCTGAGTCAATTCCTGAAAGCCAAGGGAGTCGAGATGACGGAAGGCAGCTACCCGGCGGCCATCCAAAAGGGCTGCTCATTCCTGGCCGACGTCATCAATCTGAGCCAGAAAGGCATCAGCCGGGCCAAAGCCGGGGTGGACAAGAACCTTGACCGGATGCGCCAGGCCATTCACGAAAAGACCGCCCCGAAGCCGGCGCCCGGGAACAGTCCCCGGCGCAAAGCCGCCCGCGCCGCCAAACCCCGGCCCCGGCGGCAGAAGACGGCGTCGGCGAAACGCTAGCCCGGCAACCAGCCAGGGAGGGCGTTCAGCCCGCATTTGGAGTTTCAGCCGGTGGCGCGCCATTGGCTGAGCCGGCCGGCATTATGCCGGGCGGCGGCTTGGCATCAGGCCTGCTTGCCTCGGAAGCAAGTTATGATTCGCAACGCCGCTTTGGTTCGGATGGCCAGGTTCCCTGCTCTTGCCCTCGCGCTATGGATGCCCGCGCTTGCGCTGCCGGGCGCCGAGGCAACCGTCACGAGAACAAACTGGGTGGACCGCTGGATCACCAACGTCATCGAGGTGCGCATGCCCGCCAACCGGTTCGTCAACGAATACCACACCAACTGGGTCACCCGGTTCCAGACCAACATCGTCAACGTTTATGTCACCAACCAGGTGACACGGACCCTGACCAACTCGGTCGTGGTGGACCAGGTCCTGACCAATTTCGTGGTTGGCTACCAGACCAACTTGATCATGCGGACCCTGACCAACTATGTGGCGGTCAACCTCCTCCAGACTAATCTCCTGGACCATTACCAGACCAATTGGAGCGTGCTCAACCTGACCAACTGGGAAACGGTCGTCCTGTTCCGGACCAACTGGATCGTTCAACCGGCGACCAATGTGGTCCAGATCGAACTGCCCCAGCGCCCGGCCGCCGAAGTCATGCCTTACCCCGAAACCACCGCGCCGAAGCAAGCCCCGGCGGCAACCCCGGCGGAAGCACCGCAGGCCACCCCCGTCGCCTGGAACGGCCCGCTGGCCATCGAAGCCGCCCGGACCACCCGGCTCCCCGCCAACAACATGGTCGAAGTCCAACTCAAGGTCCGCTGGACCGGCAACGACGCGGCCCCGCCTCAGGTCCGGCATTGGCGCATCGAGCGCGAGGACGCGGCGATCCTCCTCTTCGGTCAGGAGCAGGAATTCAAACGGCAACTGCCCCCCGGAAAATACAAGGTCGAAGCCAGGCTCAAGGCGCCGGGCGACGATCTCCCGCCCGCTGTGCGGGGCTCGCTGGTGGTGTCGGCCAACGACGCTGTCATCCAGCCGAGGTTGCTGGTGAGGAAGTAGTCCGTTCTTGCCGAGCAGCGCGCCCGCTTTCCTGCCGCGCTCCCCGTGCCGCGCAATGGCGCGATCCGCCTCGCGCCCCCCGGCTTCTCTCCGAATGCGCGGGCGCGGTTTTCGGCATTGCAGCGCGAGCGGTTGGCACGGCTTGTGCGCACGGCAGGATGATACGGAAAACCAAACCTGTGCTATGAAAACATTCTTACGAGACATGGCGACCCGCCAATACTTCAGCTCCGAGCAGCGCTGGACCACCGATCGCGACGAGGCGTATAACTTCGGCTTGCTCTCCGGGGCCCTGAGAATCGCGCGTAAACTGCGCGTTTCCACCCTGGAAATCGTCGTTTCCTTCGACGAATCCGAGCCGGTGGCGGAGACTCCCTTCGAGAAGTTCCTGCGCGATCTGTCGCACCCGCAGAAGCGCCGGATGACGGGCAGCCGGGCCTGATGCCCGCGGGGCGCCGCTGTAAACTTTTGAGGCACCCGCGAGGCGGCCGCCGCCCATTATCCGGCAGCCCGGCGCCGCGGGCCGAAATGCCCCGGAACTTCACAGTGGCTGCTCCGGGCGGCGCCCCAGGCTGACGATTGCCTTTCTCCGCGGGCCGCAAGCGCCACAGGCCCGGCGCGCTTCAAACGGCCGGCCGCCCGTTATCGCCCTGGCCTTTGGCCTTGACCCCCCACGTATACCAGGCACAGATGGCCACCAGCAAAGTGTTGCACACGGTTAGCGTCTTGATGACGGTCACGGGCGAGTCATGGAACTGAGTGAGCGCAACGGCGTAGGCGACGACCAGCGCGCAAAGCGCGGGGACCACTTTGAACAGGGAGTGGGCGAGCAGGTTGCTCAGCAGCACGTTGGCCATCGCCAGCGGCACCACCGCCCAGGCATACCAGGGCAGCAGCGTTGACGCCGCCTCCACATAGCTGGGCTTGAACATAAACCTCACCACCCACGGACCCAGCGCCCATAAGCCGATTGCGCCGCCCCCCGCAAGAACCGCCGTCCCAACCAGGACCACCCCGAGCAGGTTCGTCTTCTCGGCCCTGGCACTGGCGTGAACCAGTTTGGGGAACATCACCGCCGCCAGCGGCCCGACCAGCCACATCGAGGCGCGCGCCAGCGTCCCCGCGCTGACGTAAAACGCGGAGGTCTCTTCACTAAACCAGGCTTTGACAAACATGGTGTCCGCCGTGAGCAGGAATTGATACGCCCCGAATCCGAGCATCAGGGGAATGACCTGGCGCAGCAAGCTGCGCCATTCAAACCGTTGCGGCGGCGCCAGCCAGAGGGAGCGGGTCGGCCAGATAGCAATCACCAGGGCGATCGCCATGCCCCCCAACATGCCCGCTATCATCCCGGGAGCGCGGCATTGCAGCGCCAGAACGGCAAAGGCTGCTATCGCCATGCGCGCGGCGCCATGCACGATCATGCTCCAGCCCATCCAAAGGAAGTTTTGCTGCCCCTGCAGCACCCCGTAGAACATCGGCAGCCAGATGGTGAAAAGCAGCACGGGCAGTGTCAGCCACAACGCCGCAGGGTTGGTGATCTTCCACTGCGCAAGAATGGTCCCCTGGAACAGCAATACCACCACCGCCGCCGCCAGCCACAGCAGAAACGTCCAGAGCCAGGCGGCCCGAATCAGGCCCGACAACTCATGCTCACGGTGGAGCGCCAGCGACCGCGCGGTCTGCTGCGCCAACACCATTTGCAGCGGCATGGACGGAATGAACATCGCCACCGCCAGGAACACCCCGAACTGGGCATACTCCGCCTCCGGCAATGCCTTGGCCTTCGAGAGGAAGTGCATCGCCGTCATGAACAAGCCGCCGACAATCGTCGCCAACATGAGCCAGCCGCTCTGGCGGAAGAAGGAGGCGCGGTGCGCGGCAGCGCTTACGGGCGGGGGCTCAACTTTGTTGGATAGCATGGGACGTGGGAAGGAGCAAAAAGGGATACGGTTCAGGAAAACGACCGCAGGAAACCCATCAGCAAACCCCTGGCCCGTTCGAGCGCCGCCAGGCTGATCCATTCATTCGCCGTGTGCGCCTGCGCGATGTCGCCCGGGCCGAACACGACGCTGGGAATGCCGCCCTGCGCCAGCACCGAGGCGTCACAAAAATAAGGCGCGCCCGCCGGCTTGCGCTGGCCAAGGCTGCCCAGAAAGCGGGCCACCAGGGGAGCCTTCGGGTCCGTTTCCAGCGGCAGGCAGGGAGGCGGCCGGTCATGCGCGAAGGCTGCCGCCAGCTTCTTCCCGCGCAGCACCCGCATGATCTCGCGCCGGACGCCGGCCTCCGTTTCGCCGGGCAACGTGCGCCGATCCACAAGGATGCTGCAATAGTCCGGCACGAGATTGGGCTGCGTGCCGCCATGAATGGCGCCGACGTTCACGGTGGCGCGGCCCACCAGCGGATGGCGGCGACGACGCAACTGCGCGGCGTAGGTCGTTTGCAGCACGTCCACCACGCGGGCCATGGCCTGCACCGCGTTGCGCCCCAGCTCGGGCCACGAGCCATGCGCCGACTTGCCCCGCGTTTCCAGCTTCATCCACACGGTGCCCTTGTGCGCGGTCACCGCCCGCAAGCGGGTGGGCTCGCCAACAATCGCCAGGTCCGCCCGCAAACCGCTGGCCACCAACGCCCGCGAGCCGGCCTGACGGTGCTCTTCGTCAACCAACCCGGCAAAAACCACTTCCGTCTCCGCCGGCCGCTGCCGGCTTTGCGCCAGTTCGCAAACCGCCATCAGCATGGCGGCGATCGAGCCCTTGGTATCGCAGGCGCCGCGGCCGAAGAGACAGCCATCCCGTTTGCGCGGGGTGAATTGCTCATCCGCGGCAATCACCGTATCCAGGTGCGGGGCCAGCAGAACGCGCCGCCGCGCCTTGCCCCGGGGCGAGAGACGCGCGAGCACATTGGAACGCCCGCGAGAAACCGCCTGGAACTCCACGTCCAATCCAGCCCGGGCCGCTGTGGCCGCCAGAAAATCGGCCACCCGCTGTTCACCCGCGCGCCAATCCCGCCCCGGCAGGAAAGCCGGATTCACGCTCGGCAGGGCGATCAGCTCGCGCAGCAGTCTTTCGGTCTTCGTCATGCAGTTCCCCGGAGGGTAACAAAGAGCAAAGCTTAGGCGGGTCGGCGACCCTTGTCGAGCATGGAAGACTACCCATTGGCGCCGCAGAGGCACCCGCATTTCTCGCAGCATTACTGAACCAGCAACATTCCCTCTACCGACCACCCCCAACCTCAGCGTCTTCCCATACTGTCCAATTATTAGACACTCCGCCGAGCTTCGGTTTACCGAGTCAGCCTGCCCCTCCCGCCCGCGTCTCCCCCCCACGCCGTGATCACCCCCGTTCCAGGCTCCAGCATAGCCATCCGTTGGCCGTGTACAAGGGGTGTACACCGGATGCACACGGGATGCACATGGGGTTTGCGCTTGTGCATCCGGTGTGCATCCCGTGTACACCCCGTGTACACGGCCTCAGGGCATGGCGGAGGGGGGGGCGGCGGCGGCTAAGCTGGCGCGGGGGGGCGGATTTGAGAAGCCGGAGCTTTCCGCGGCGGATTCGCTGATTAAGATTGACCACAGGAGGGAATCCTCGCAAATTGCAGCACGGTCGTTAACGCAGGTCGGGCGCGCGGCGGTTGGGTGGCTGTTGCCTGCCGGATCCATTACAACGTGAAACAGCAGTGTCTTCTCCCGACCCCGGCGGCGCGGGCAAGAGGGAAAGCCAGGTTG
>CAZHEW010000098.1:0-9381 GCA_964531815.1 uncultured Verrucomicrobiota bacterium | reverse complement strand
CGCAAGATTGCCGGTGAGCGCGGGGTGGACCTAGGGACAGTCGCGCGAGGCTCGGGGCCGGGCGGACGCATCCTTTCGACGGATATTACCGCAGCCGGCGTGGCAACAAAACCCGCCGTTGCGGCTTCGGGGCCGGTCGCCCAGGGCGAATTGCCGGCCGGGGCGGTCCGCAAGCGCATGAGCGGCATGCGCAAGGCCATCGCCCGCAACCTCACGCTTTCCAAGACCACCATCCCGCATTGGTATATCAGCTCGCGCATTAACGCCGGGCCGATGATGGCCTTTTACAAGAGCCAAAAGCCCAAGGTTGGATGCAGCGTGAACGATGTGATCGTGATGGCGTGCGCCAAGGCGATCATGGAGTTCCCGGCGATGCACAGCCGCGTGGACGGCGAGAGCGTGATCGAATTTCCGGGAGCGAACATCGGCGTCGCCGTGGGTATGGACGACGGGCTGGTGGTGCCGGTGGTGATGAACGCGGAGCAGTTGACGATGGCGCAGTTGGCGGTGGAAACCAAGCGGCTGGCAAATCAGGCCCGAGCGGGCAGGGTTGAGAACATGGGGCAGGGAATCTTCACCATCTCCAACCTCGGCATGTTCGGGGTGGATGAGTTTGTGGCGATCATCAATCCCCCCGAGGCGGCGATCCTGGCGGTGGGCGCCGTGCGCGAGGATGCGATCGTGAAGGACGGCGCAATCAGGGTCGGCCAGACGCTCAACCTCACCCTGAGCGCCGATCATCGGCTGATTGACGGCACCCTGGGCGCGCAGTTCATGGCGCGGCTCAGGGCTTTGCTGGAGAACCCGGTCGAGTTGATCGCATAGGCCAGGCCGAGGCAGGCTACGGATACTTTTATGAGCAAGCATTACACTATGGCCGTTGTGGGGGGCGGCCCGGGCGGATACATCGCCGCGCTCAAGGCTGCCCAAATGGGAGCCAGCGTCGTCCTGGTCGAGAAAGATCACCTCGGCGGGACTTGCCTGAATAACGGGTGCATTCCATCGAAGGCCATCCTGGGCTCGGCCGAGTTGATGCATCACATCCGGCACGCGGCGGAGATGGGCATCGAAGTGCCCGCCGGGTCGGCGGTGAACTGGGGGAGCATCCAGGCGCGCAAGGACAAAATTCTGCAAACGCTGCGCGCGGGCATCAACGGCCTGATGGGAGCGCGGAAGGTAACGGTGCTTCAGGGACGCGCCGTGCTGGCCGGAGCGGGGCAGGTGGCGGTCACCAGTTCCACCGGCGCGCCCGAGAAGTTCACGGCTGACAAGATCATCCTTGCGGTGGGCTCGGTGCCGTCCCGGATTTCAGGGTGGCCGACGGATGTCAACGTTGTTGGCACGAGCGACGAGGCGCTGCACTGGAAGACGCTGCCGAAGAAGCTGCTCATCGTCGGGGGCGGTGTCATCGGGTGTGAATTCGCCTGCATGATGCAGCCGCTGGGAGTGGAAGTGACCATCGTCGAAATGCTGCCGCAGCTACTGCCAAACCTGGATGGGCAGGTGGCGCAGGCGCTCCGGAAGGTGCTCGCTGCGCGAGGCATCAAGGTGTTCACCGGTGTGAAGATCGAGAGCCTGGCGCTGGGTGGATCGGGCGCGGTGGCGAAGCTGGGCAGCGGCGAAAGCCTGGATGCGGAACGCGTGCTCGTGGCCACTGGCCGGCGGCCGAACACCGCGGAGATCGGGCTGGAGACAGTTGGGCTGGCGACCGAACGCGGGTTCATCCGAGTGAACGATCGCATGGAAACGGACGTGAAGGATTACTACTGCATCGGCGACGCCAACGGGCGATGCCTGCTGGCCCATGCGGCCTCGGCGCATGGCGTGACTGCGGTTGAGAACGCGCTGGGCCAGGGCCACGAGTTCAAGGCGCCGATTCCCAACGCGGTTTACACCTTCCCCGAAGTTGGCACAGTGGGCTTGACGGCGGAAGAAGCCAAGGCCCAGGGGCTCCCGGTGTCCGTGGGGAACTTCCCGCTGGCGTTTCTGGGCAAAGCGCTGGCGGTCAATGACACTGAGGGTTTCGCGAAGGTGGTGCGGCATCGCGAGACAGGCCGCCTGCTTGGCGCGCACATGATCGGGCACAACGCGACCGAGTGCATCGCCGCCGCCGGGGCCTTGTTGCACCAGCAGGTCAGCGTGCAGGACGTCGCGGAAACCGTCTTCGCGCATCCAACCATCAGCGAGGCCATCAAGGAAGCCGCCGAGGACGCCTTGTCCATGGGGCTGCATTTGCCGCCGCGGAAGGTTTTGCAGGTCGTGGCCGGGGTGGAGTAAGATCGGGCTAACCGGTAGCATTCTTATGACGCAACGAACCGCCGAAGCGCTCGCCTCGCTCAAAGGACTGGGTACGCCCAATGACCTGGCCGTCCTGGCCGGGGCGGGCAGCCCGCGCCTGGCGCGGCTGAAAGTCAACAGCCACATCCACCTGCCGCCGAACTTCTCGGCGTTTCAGACGGTGGCGCAGGCAATCGAGCTTTCCGCCGCGCAGGGAGTTCGGGTCCTCGGCGTCAGCAATTATTACGACTATGATGTCTATGGCGATTTCGTCGAGGGCGCCCGCAAGGCCGGCATTTTCCCGCTGTTCGGGCTGGAGATCATCTGCCTGATTGACGAACTGGTTAAGCAGGGCATCAAGATCAACGACCCCGGCAACCCCGGCAAGATGTACATCTGCGGCAAAGGCATCACCCGTCTTGAGCCGTTCAGCCCCGAGGCGACCCGGCTGCTCGGCATCATCCGCCAGAACGACAGCACGCGGATACGCGAGGTCATCCGCAAACTGGCCGAAGTGCTGGCCCAGCGCGGGCTGCCCATCCGGTTGACGGAGGCCGACGTGATAGACATGGTGGCCAGGCGTCACGGATGCCCCCGCTCGCGCATCTATCTCCAGGAACGCCACGTCTGCCAGGCTTTCCAGGAGGCGATCTTCGCCAGCGTTCCCGTCAGCGAGCGACTCGAGAGGCTTGCAAAGGCCTTTGGGCTGACTGCGGCGCCGAAGTTCGGGCCAGAAGATGCCGTCAAGATTCAGAACGAGCTTCGCACCCAGCTCATGAAGGCCGGCAAACCGGCTTATGTGCCCGAGACCTTCGTCAATTTCGAGCAGGCCTGGCGGCTGATCCTGGAGTTGGGCGGCATCCCCGCCTATCCCACGCTGGCCGACGGCACCAGCCCCATCTGCCCCTTCGAGCAGCCTGTGGAAGAGCTCATCGCAACCCTCAAAGCCCGCGGCTTCCAGTGCGCCGAGTTTATTCCGATCCGCAACACCCCGGAAGTGCTGACCAATTATGTCCGGGGGATGCGGGAGGCCGGCTTGGTGATCACAGCCGGCACCGAGCACAACACCCTGGACCTGCTCCCCATCGAGCCAACCTGCGTGAAGGCCTTGCCGGTTCCCGAGGAAGTGAAGGACATCTTCTGGGAAGGCGCCTGCGTCGTGGCTGCGCACCAGTTTCTCACGCTCCACGGCGAGTGCGGTTTCGTGGATGCGCAGGGCAAACCCAACCCGAAATATCCCAACGCGGAGGCACGCATCGCCGCGTTCAAGTCGCTGGGGCAGGGGATCATCGGGCGATATTTGAACCCCGAGTGACATTCTTATGGCATCCAACTTGAAGTGGCCCGTTTTCACCAGGTCCGACACACCCCTGGAGGCGCTCGTTAAGCTCTCCCGCTTTTACGGCGCTGATCCGGGATTTGTGCTTGCCGGCGGCGGCAACACATCCGTCAAGGTTGGCGACCGGCTGTTCGTCAAGGGCAGCGGCCATGCCCTGGCCACCATTCCGCCCGAGGGTTTTGTCGAGCTGGACCGCCGGCAGCTTGAAGCCCTGCTGCACAGCACGCTGTCCAACCAGCGGATGCAGCGCGAAGCCGAGTTCAAGGCGGCCACGCTGGCGGCGCGCATCCATCCGGAGAAGAACCAGCGTCCTAGCGTTGAGGCCCTGCTGCACCACCTCATGCCGGGGCAATACGTCGTTCACACGCACAGCACACTGGTGAACATGGTCACCTGCTGTGTGAAAGGACCAGAGCTCGCCCGGCGGCTGGCCGCCGAGGTGGTCTGGGTGCCCGAGGTGGACCCGGGCTACATTCTCTCCCGCACCCTTTGGCAGGCGTTGGCCGATTACCGCAAAGCCACAGGCCGAAACCGCCCCCGCGCGGTGCTGATGGAAAACCACGGCCTGGTCGTCTCTGGTGACACGCCCGAACAAATCCGCCGGGACACCGACTGGCTGGTCCGCACACTCCGGCGGCAGCTCGCGCCTGCCGGCAAGGCGCCGCCGTTCGGACGGATCGCCAGGGTCGAGCCCGCCGCCGCCCGCAACCTCGTTCAATCCATCGGCCCCGCCCTGCGCGGGCTGCTGGCCGCGGGCGACAACCTGAAGGTCGTCACATTCTCCGATGCGCCCGAAGTGATGGACCTGGTCGGCGGCGCGCACGGCAAGGCCACCGCCACCGCCGGCCCGTTGACCCCCGACCAGATCGTTTACTGCAGGTCTTTCCCGCTGTGGTTTGAGCCCGGGGCCGGCGCCACCGCGGCTGCCCTGGTCGAACAGCTCCGGCTGGCGATCCAGAAGCACACGCACAAAACCGGCTCGCCACCGCACGTCATCCTGGTCAGAGGCCTTGGCATGTTCGCCGCCGGGGACGACTTCGCGGCCGCCGAGACGGTGCGGCAGGTTTACTCCGACGTCATTAAGGTGATGGCCGGCGCCCGCCGGCTGGGCGGCATCCGCTACATGGACCGTGGTCTGCGGAAGTTCATCGAGGACTGGGAGGTTGAGTCATATCGCAAGACGGTTAGCGCTGCGGGGCAAGCTGTTGGACGCGTCGCCGGCAAGATCGTCGTCGTCACCGGCGCTGCCCGGGGATTCGGGCTGGAGATTTCGCAGGACCTGGTGGCGCAGGGCGCCACCGTGGTGCTGACGGATGTTAACGCCGCGGGTGCGCAAGCTGCGGCGGCGCGGATCAACGCCCAGGTTGGCAAGCCTCGCGCCCTGGGCCTGCCGATCAACGTGGCTGACAGCGCCTCCGTGGCGGAGGCGATTCACCAGGTTGTCCGTGCCTTCGGCGGGCTGGACGTGTTCATCTCCAACGCCGGCGTGCTCAAGGCGGGCAGCGTCAAGACGCTGCCGGAGAAGGACTTCGATTCCGTCACCACAGTGAACTACAGGGGATTCTTTATTTGCGTGCAGAAGGCCGCCCCCGTCCTGGCCACGCAGCACCTGGCGCGGGAGGAGTATTCCTCGGATATCATCCAGATCAACTCCAAGTCCGGCCTCCAGGGATCGAACCGCAACGGCGCCTACGCGGGCAGCAAGTTTGGTGGCATCGGCCTGACGCAATCGTTCGCGCTGGAGCTGATCGGGGAGGGCGTCAAGGTCAACGCCATCTGCCCCGGCAACTTCTTCGACGGCCCCCTCTGGTCTGACCCGCAGAACGGCCTGTTCGCCCAATACCTGCGCAGTGGCAAGGTGCCGGGCGCCAGGACGATTGCCGACGTAAAGCGATTCTACGAAGCCAAGGTTCCGATGAACCGTGGTTGCACCACGGCGGACGTGGTGAAGGCCATCTACTACCTCATCGAACAGAAATACGAGACCGGCCAGGCCCTGCCTGTTACCGGCGGCCAGGTGATGCTCTCCTAGCCCCGCAAGGAATACAAACATGTCAAACACCACTCTTCCCGCAACGCAATATGCTCTCCAACTCGTTGGCCCCGGCCAGCTCAAGCTCAACCCCGCCAAGCCAGTCATCCGGCCCGGCCCGCGCCAGGTCCTCGCCCGGATCGAATGCGTGAGCCTCTGCTTTTCCGACCTCAAGCTGCTGAAGCAATTTGACCAGCACCCGCGCAAGGGCGCCGTAGCCAGGGGAATTAGCCCGGAGGCGCTGAGCCAGATCTCCAGCTATGTGCCCGGTGCCAAGCCGACCGTCCCGGGACACGAGGTCACCCTCCGCATCGTCGCCGTCGGCAAGGACGTCAAGCGCCACAAGGTCGGCGAGCGCTGTGTCGCGCAGACGGACTACCGCGACCTCCCCACCGCCGGCTCCACCTCGGCCTTCGGGTATAATTTCGAGGGCGCGCTCCAGGAATACGTGCTGATGGACGAGCGCATCATTATTGACCCGTCCGGCGAGCGGTTCCTCTTCCCCGTCAGCGACGCGCCGGCTGCCGCCGCCGTGGCGCTGGTGGAGCCCTGGGCCTGCGTCGAGGATTCCTACGTCAACGTCGAGCGCCAGACGCTGAAAGCCGGCGGCAAGCTGCTGATTGTCGCCGACGACCCCGCGCGCGTTGCTTTGGACGGCCTCCCCTGCGATCCTGCCGGCCAGCCGGCCGAAGTGCTGCGCAAGACCCACGGCCAGCTTGGTGCCTTGGCCGATCAGTCCTTTGACGACATCATCTATTGCGGCGCCAACAAGGCGGCCTTGGAAACCCTCAGCGACAAGCTTGCCGCTCGGGGCATCATCAACATTGTGCTCGGGGGAAATCGCATCGGCGCCCCCGTCAACATCGGTGTCGGCCGGATTCACTACGGCATGACCCGCTGGATCGGCACGACCGGCAGCAACCCGGCCGAGTCTTACAAGAACATCCCGCGCACCTGCGAACTCCGCGACGGTGAAAGCTTTGTCGTGGTGGGGGCCGGCGGTCCCATGGGGCAGATGCACGTCATTCGCGCCCTGTGCTCCGGGGTGCCGAACATCACTGTTATCGGCACCGATATGGATGACGCCCGGCTGGCATCGCTGCAGAAGAAGGCCGAGCCGTTTGCCAGGGCCAATGGCGTGGCCATGAAGATGGTCAACACGGTCAAGACGCCGCTCACCGGCAAATACTCCTACTTTGCCCTCATGGCCCCGGTGCCCGTGCTGGTCTCCAACAGCATCCGCGACAGCCAGCCCGGCTGCCTGATCAACCTCTTCGCCGGCATCCCCGCGCCGACCAAACACGAGCTCGATCTGGACACTTACATTGCCAATCGCTGCTTCATGCTCGGCACCAGCGGCTCGACCATTGACGACATGAAGATCGTGCTGAAGAAGGTCACCTCAGGCCGGCTCAACACCAACTGCTCGGTGGATGCCGTTAGCGGCATGGCCGGCGCGACCGCGGGCATTGCCGCCGTCGAGAACCGCACGCTGGCCGGCAAGATTGTCGTCTATCCGATGCTCCACGACATGGGTCTCATCCCGCTGGTAGACCTGCACCAGCACTATCCCACCGTTGCCGCGAAGCTCGAAAACGGTCAATGGAGCAGGGCGGCGGAGGACGAGTTGCTCCGCGTGGCGATAAAGGTCTAGCCGATGGCTGCCCGGACCTTCGTCGGCTTCGGCTTCGGGCCGATTCAGAGCGCGCTCTTCCTCTACGAAGCGTTCCGTTCCGGGCATTTCTCCCGCTTTGTCGTTGCCGAGGTGGACGGCGCCATCGTGCAGGCCGTCCGCTCCGCCGGCGGCCGCTACACGATCAACATCGCGCGGCCGGACCGCATCGAGCAGGCGGTCATCTCGGGTGTCGAGCTTTATAACCCCGCCGTCCCCGAAGACCGGCGGCAGATCCTCCAGGCTATCGCCGAGGGCGATGAGCTGGCCACCTCGCTGCCCAGTGTCGCGTTCTATGACAAGGGCGGCCAGACCAGCGTAGCCCGCGCGCTGGCGGACGGCTTCTCGCTTCGCAAGGCGGGGTGGCCGGCCATCGTTTATACCGCCGAAAACAACAACCACGCCGCCGAACTCCTGCGCGAGGACGTAGCGAAGTATTGCGCGCCCGCCGTGCTGCAGGGAGTCCAGTTCCTCAATACCGTCATTGGCAAAATGTCGGGCGTCATCACCGACGCCGCCGCCATCGCCCGGCTGAAGCTGGCGCCGATGACCTCCGCAACCCCCAAGGTCGTGCTCGTGGAGGAGTTCAACCGCATTCTCATCTCCCGGATCACCTTGCCCGGCTTCAAGCGTGGCATTGACGTGTTTGTCCAGAAACCCGACCTGCTGCCTTTCGAGGAAGCCAAGCTCTACGGCCACAACGCCGTTCACGCCCTTATTGCCTACCTCTCAGCGCGGCGCGGCTTGACGGCCATGTCCGATGCCGCCGCGCACTCCGACATCATGGCGACCGCGCGGGCCGCGTTCCTGGAAGAATCCGGCGCCGCGCTGATCCGCAAGCACGCCGCTCTCGGCGATCCCCTCTTCACGGTGGCTGGTTATGCGGCTTACGCCGACGACCTGCTGGCCCGCATGGTCCGGCCCACACTCAACGACCTCATCGCCCGCGTCACTCGCGACCAGGTCCGCAAGCTGGGATACGACGACCGCTTCTTCGGCACCATGCGCCTGGCGCTACAGCAGGGCATTCGCCCCGTCCACCTTGCTCGGGGGGCTGCTGCGGCGGTCCACTCTTTGGTTGACCAATGGGATGGGCTCGGCCAGACCGTAGCCTCGCTGCCACGGCCGGCAAAACCATGGTCCAGGGAATCCGTTGTGCGGCTCCTCCGCGCCATCTGGTCCGCCAAAGCTGGCCCGGAAGCCGACGGCCTCATTAACCTGACCTGGGAAGCCTTGACAGCTTGACGCTGCCCGGCGCGGCTTGCCAAACCGCCGTAATGCCTTTAGGGTAAATGTATTATGAAACTATCCAAGAAGATGGAGAAGGTTATTAACGACCAAATTAATCTCGAACTGAGCTCCGCGTACGCGTACCTGGGCATGGCAGGCTATTTCGTAAGCACGCCCTTCACCGGCTTTGCCAAGTGGATGCGAGTTCAGAGCGCGGAAGAGCTGGACCATGGCAACCGCTTCTTCAAATACCTTGTGGAACGCGGTGGCAAGGTGGCCTTGCAGGCCATCCCGGGGCCCAAGTGCGATTACAAGTCGCCGCTGGACGCTTTCAAGGCGGCGTTGGGCCACGAACAGAAGGTCTCGGCCTCTATCTGCGCCATTTATGAACTGGCCGGCGCGGAGAAGGACTACCCCACGATGTCCTTCCTCAAGTGGTTCCTCGACGAGCAGGTTGAAGAGGAGCAGAACGTGAGCGAAATCCTGGCCCAGTTGGAAGTGGTCGGCGACCACCAGATGGCCATCCTCCACCTTGACCGGCACGCCGGCAAGCGCAGCGGCGAGGAGGAAAAGGACTAGCGTCGAGCGGAAGCCGGGCCGGCCCGCCCGCCCGGCTGAGCGCAGACGCAGCGCCAGGCTCATGCCCTACCGGACCTTCGGCCCAGACGAAGCCGCGAGTTACTTGCACCTTAGTCGAGCCGACCTCGATCGGCTGGTGAAGGAACAGGACATCCCGTTCGAGCGCTTCGGGGATCGCGTGGTCTTCCGCAAACTCGACATTGACGCCTGGGCCTCGCAACGCATCCTCGGCATGGAAGGCCGGCCCCTGGC
>CAZHEW010000097.1:0-9387 GCA_964531815.1 uncultured Verrucomicrobiota bacterium | reverse complement strand
GGTTGGTGATGGCGAACTGGAGGTAGCCCGGGCCGCCGTCGCGCAGCACCTCGCCAATGAGCTTGAACAGGCCGGCTCGGGGCCGGGGCACCACGGGACGCGAGGCACTGGCATCCGGCCCGGGGCGGGCGGAGGGCGCATCGTTACCGGCGGCTATGGCGGGACACATGCTGATAGACCCGCCCATCTTGTCGGGAAGGCCCGCCGGGGGGCAATCCTTTCTTGCCCGCATTTGCGAGGGAATTGTGGCTTGCGGAGGGCGCTGTCCCGTTGCGGGGCGCCGGCTTAACTAATACAGTATTGCCAGATGAAAGCCAAAGGCATGGTCTATCTGGTCGGCGCCGGGCCGGGCGACGTCGGGATGCTCACGCTGCGCGCGGCGGAACTGCTGGCGCGCGCGGAGGTGGTGGTCTGCGACGAAGCGGTCAGCCCCGAGGTTCTCGCGCTGGCCCAGCCGTCGGCGGAGTTCGTGCGCCCCGGCGGCGGCTCCCGGGCCGCGCTGACCCCGGAAGAGCTGAGCCGCCTGCTGGTGACCCGGGCGCGCGCGGGCAAGACGGTGGTCCGGCTCATCGGGGGCGACCCGTATCTCTTTGGCGGCGGCGGCGAGGAGGCGGAGTTGCTCGCCGAGGCGCGCGTGCCCTTCGAGGTTGTGCCGGGGGTTTCCGCCCTGGTGGCGGGCCCCAATTGCGCCGGGTTTCCGCTCACCCATCGCCAGTTTGCCTCCCAGATCACGCTTCTGAGCGGGCCTGGAGACCCCGCGCCGGCCGCGGCGGTTGACTGGGCGCAGGTGGCCCGGACGCCGGGGACCAAAGTGATCACGCTGGGCGCGGCGGGCGTCGGCCCGACGGTGGAATTGCTGGCCGCACAGGGGCTGGCGCCGGACACACCGGTGGCGCTCGTCTGCCCCGCGCCCAACGGCCGGCAGCAAGCTCTGCCCGCCACGCTGGCAACCATCGCCGGGGCCGCCGCGCGGGAAAGGATCGCGCCGCCCGCGATGCTGGTCATCGGCAACGTGGTCAAGCTGCGCTCGAAACTGAACTGGTTCGAGCGCCGGCCGCTCTTCGGCCAGCGCATTGCGGTCACCCGCGCGCGCGAGCAGGCGGGCCAATTCGCGCGCCGGTTGCGGGAGCTGGGCGCCGAGGTGCTCGAGGTTCCCACCATCCGGCTCGAAGCCCCCAACGGCCGCCAGGGCCTGGTGGACGCGCTGCTGGAGCTCAACGCGTATGATTGGCTCGTGTTCACCAGCCCCAACGGCGTCACCCGCTTCTTCGATTACTTCTTCAGGCAATTCCACGACCTGCGCGATCTCGGCGGCGCGCGCATCGCCGCCGTCGGGCCCGCCACAGCCGCCAAGCTCAAGGAACTGCATCTGCAAGTGGACCTGATGCCCGACGAGGCGCTGGGCGTGGAGATCGCGCGCGCCTTCTCGAAGTTCGAGAGCATCGAGAACCTGAAGATCTGCCTGCTGCGCGCCGAGGCGGCGAACCGCGACCTGCCCGAGGCGCTCGAAGCGCTGGGCGCCATCGTGGATGACGTCGCCTGCTACCAAACGGTGCCCGAGGCCGAAGACGTGACCGGAGCCGCCGCGAGTCTGCGGGACCGCGGAGTGGATTGGGTGGCGTTTACGAGCGGTTCGACCGTGCGGAACTTTCATGCGCGCTTCGATCTGCCCGCCCTGCTGCGCAAATTCCCGCAGCTCAAGACCGCCGCCATCGGCCCCGAGACCTCCAAAGCGCTCGCGGCCCTGGGTTTGCAGCCCGCCCTCGAAGCCAAACCCCACACCATTGACGGCCTGGTCGAGGCGTTGCGCGCCGCGCAGAACTCGCAATAGGTTGAGACCCTTCCCGGCCGGGCGTGTCTGCACCGCAGCCCCAACGCGCCCGCCGGGATGCCGGGCACGGGCGCTTGGCCAAACCCGGTTTCCGCCCGAACAAAACGCTGCCGGCGTTGTCCATATAGCGTCCACAGGCAGCATCCGGCGCGCGCAGTGCGCCCCGCAAGGGAAACTTGCGTCGCAGACGCCTGCCGGGCAAGACTAGGTGAGCTTGGAAATGCGAAGGTTATCATCGTGGATCAGATCGAATCCGCGCGGCCGAAGCCGTCAACGGCTTGGGCGGGCCTTTGCTTTGCTGGCGGGGCTGGCGTGGTTTGTCCCGTCTGTTCCGGGCGTGCCCAGCTTCACCGCCACGCTCGATCGCGAGAGCGTCACCGTCGGCGAAAGCGCCACGCTGACGCTGCAGTTCGAGGGCGGCGATCCCAAGTCGGTCCCAGCCCCGCCCAACCTCCCCAACCTCCAGGTGTCCGGCGGAGGCAGCTCGCGAAACATCAGTATTGTCAACGGCCAGTACTCGGCCAGCATCGCGCAGACGTTCTTACTGACCCCTACCCAGCCCGGGGAGTTCGTCATCCCCGCTCTCCAGGCCGAAGTCGGCGGGCGGGTGCTGACCACGCAACCGCTCAAACTCACCGCCGTCAAAGCCCCCGCCTCGGCGGCGGACAGCGGCGGGGAGCAACTGGCGTTCTTCAAGCTGTTCGTGCCCAGGAAAGAGGTTTATGTCGGTGAAATCCTCTCGGTCGAGTTCCAGGTCTATGTCCGCGAAGGGCTCGCGAACGGGGAGGACATACTGCAAAGCTTCGATCGCTTCAACGGCTGCCCCCTGAAGGTCGAGGGCGTCAGCATCATCAAGACCGCCCACGCCCAGCGCCGCCGGGGGCAAGTCGGCAACGCCGTCTATGGCATCTCGACGCTTGTCACCTCGCTCTCGCCCCTCAAGTCTGGACCGATCACCATTGGCTCGATGGATGTCCCCCTTGCCTTGCAGATACCTCTGCCCAACCAGCGCCGCCGTGATCCGTTCGATCCCTTCGGCATGTTCCAGCGGATGCAGGTCGAGGAGCGGCGCGTTTCCCTGTCGGCAGAACCCGAAACGCTCAGCGCCCTGCCGCTGCCCAAAGAGGGCATCCCCGCCAGCTTCAACGGCGCGGTCGGCAGTTTCACCATGACCGTCACCGCCGGCCCGACCAACGTGGCCGCCGGCGACCCGGTCACCGTCAGAGTTCAGCTCGCGGGCCGCGGCGCCTTCGACTCGCTGGCCTTGCCGGAGCAGACCGCCTGGCGGGATTTCAAAACCTATCCGCCCACGACGAAGGTGGAGACGACCGACCCGCTCGGGCTGCAAGGCACCAAGACCTTCGAGCAGGTGGTGGTGCCGCAGAGCCCGGACATCAAGGCGCTGCCGCCCGTCTCGTTCAGCTTCTTCGACCCCGACCAGAAGAGCTACCGCACGCTGACGCAGCCCGCCATACCATTGATTGTTCGTCCGGGCGGCTCGGCGCCAACGCCCGTGGTGGCGGCTTCCACGCGCAACGCGGCCGAGACCCCGCCGCCCGCCCAGGACATTGTGCACATCAAGCCGCGGCTCGGGGCCGTGGCGCACATCGCGCCGCCGCTGGTGCTGCAGCCGCGGTTCCTGGCGCTCCAGGCCGTCCCGCTGCTGGCCTGGCTCTCCGCGCTCCTTTGGCGGCGGCGGGCCGAAGCGCTGGCCAACAACCCCCGCCTGCGCCGTCGCCGGCAGGTGGCCCAAGTCGTCCGCCAGGGCCTCAACGACCTGCGCCAGCACGCCGCGGGCAACCGGTCCGACGACTTCTTCGCGACGCTGGTGCGCCTCCTGCAAGAGCAGCTCGGCGAGCGCCTTGACCTGCCGGCCTCGGCCATCACGGAGGCGGTCATTGAAGAGCGCCTCCGCCCGCGCGGCGTGCCGGAAGCCACGCTCGTTTCCCTGCGCGAGCTATTCCAGACCTGCAACCTCGCCCGCTACGCGCCGGTCAAATCCAGCCAGGAACTGACCGCCATGATCCCGAAGATCGAGGTCGTCCTGCGCGACCTGCAAGGGCTCGAGCTGTGAGACGGGCTATGAAACCCGCGTCATTATCCATAATTCGAGACCGACAAACCCCGAATCCCAAAGGGATTCCATCATTCAGCCCAGGGTTGCGAGGAACGAGCTACCCTGGGTCAGCAGAGGCGGCGTGTCGATCAACCCCAACGGGGTTGGATCGGTTGGTTGAAGCTCCTGATACAACCCCGTTGGGGTTGAAGCAGATGGCGGACAGTCTTCCCAGGGTAGCTCGTTCCTCGCAACCCTGGGCTGAAACGATACAATCCCTTTGGGATTGGCCGGCAACGGCGGCTAAAGGAGGGGGCGATGGCAAGATGACACCGGGACGCCAAATGAAACGGCTCGCCGCCGCTGGCCGCGCCGCCGCGAGGCTGGCCTTGCTGCTGCTGGTCCTGTCTCCCGGCGCCGCCCGCGCGGACCTTTCCGACGCCGCCTTCGAATCCGCCAACAAACTCTACGAGGAAGGCAAGTATGCCGAAGCCGCCGCCGCCTACCAGAAGCTGGCGCAGCCGGGCCAGACTTCCGCCGCGCTTTGCTTCAACCTCGGCAATGCCTTGTTCAAGTCCGGCCAGATTGGCCGAGCCATTGCCGCCTACCGCCAGGCTGAACAGTTTGCCCCGCGCGATCCCGACCTGCGGGCCAACCTCCAGTTCGCGCGCAACCAGGTCCAGGCGCCCACGCTTGCGCCCGGCCGGTGGCAACGCTGGCTCGGGCGGCTGACGCTGAACGAATGGACCCTGCTGGCGGCGGCGGCGGCCTGGCTTTGGCTCATTTTGCTGGCCATCCAGCAATGGCGGCCCGCCCTCCGGCCCGCCCTGCGCAATTACGTCATCGCCCTGGCCATCCTTGCCGCGCTGTTGTGCGTCTGCGTCGGCGCCGTCTTGCGCCAGACCCGCTTTACCCGCACCGCCATTGTCGTCGCGCCCGATGCGGTGGTGCGTTACGGGCCGCTGGCCGAATCGCCCGCCGCCTTTACCGTGCACGACGGCGCTGAACTGCGGGTCCTGGATCAAAAGGACGACTGGCTCCAAGTGACGGCCGGCCCCCGCAGAACCGGCTGGCTCCGCCGCGACCAGATGCTCGCCGCCGGCAACTGACTGCGAACGTCGGACTTAGTTCCAAGCAGCGGGTCATGATGAGGGGAGGCGGCTCCTTCGCTCTGCAAACTACCTCTCCCGCGAATGGGGAGGAGCCAGCAGGTCGTCCACCGCCTGGGCCAGGTCCGCCAGGTATTTGTCACCGTTGGGATGATGCGTCATCGCCACCAGAATGTAGTGCCGGCCCGGGCCGGTAATGACCGCCGAGTCGTGCAGCCAGTCTTTCCAGCTACCCCACTTCCGGATGATCTGGACATCCCGTCCGGCCAGGCCCTTCACGAACTTGATGTCGTCGTGCGGAATGTCGGGCGAGGCGAAGATCTGGCGCATGGTCTGCGAGGCCTCCGGCGAAACGAGCTTGCCTTGCTCGAGCAGCAGGAAGAAGCGAAGCACCTGGCGCACAGTCATCGCGTGCGAGTGATCGCCAAGGGGGTCGCCAATGCGCTCGCCGTCCACGCCGTAATGCCGGCCCACCCAAATTCCGCCGCCGTGGTTCGTGTCGTAGAAGTGGTAGGAGTTGAGCACTTCCTGAATCTGCCGCAACCCCATCTGGCGCGAGTACTTGGCGGCCATCTCGTTGCTGGACGCCTTGGCCATCAACCCAAGCTCGTGCCGGGTCTCCGGATCCAAATGCCCGGCGGCGTCCGGATGCAATTGGAAGTAGGCCAGCAGGATGCCCACTTTGGCCACGCTCGCCGCGTAGTCAATCCGGTCCGGGTGGACCATCGCCAACCGGAGGCGCGTCAGGTCCAGAACACCCGCCGCCGCCTGCTCGGTCGTCATCCCGTATTGCCCGCGCAGCCTGGCGTCCACCGCCTCGAATTCGGCCTGGAGCGAAGGGTCGGCTGGGGTGTTGTAGTCCAGCGCATAGGACTCGCAGGAGGCCCGCGTCCGGACGCTGGCCGATTGGCAACCGGATAAGCAGATCATTGTCATTAACAGCAGGCAGTGGCGCATAGATTTCTTTTCGGGCATCGCCCGTCGCGCACGGATTCTGATTCGGCCCGGGGGCGGTGGCAATGGGAAAAGCGCCGCGGCGATCGTGCCCCGAATTCAGGGCGCAGTGTCTGGTTTATAGACGGCCCGGCGGGCGTGTTTGACTGGCAGAATTTCCGCCCTTTCTGCGTACCTGAAGCCTCCCGGGCAGCCCCATCTGGCGCTCGGTTACATGATCCTTCCCGGGGTCTGGCCCGACTCTTGCGGCGGGCGCCAAAGTGGCAGGGAAAATGCGGCACACCAGGTGTAATGATCAGAGTCTTTCTTTCGTTGCTAATCCTGGCGGTGTTAACAGTTTCCTGTGCAGCCCCGCGGAGCGCGCAGCAATCCCGATTCGAGGACCAGGAGCAGGCCAACCTCATTGTCCGCTATTACACAGACGACACCAGTTACGTGCTGAAGCCTGAAGCGAAGGAAGGCCCGTTTCTGTCCATCCTCAACAAGAGCGACGTCGTTGAGGTTGCCAAACGGCAGGCGGGACGCGACCTGGCCGTAGTCGTCCTGATCCATTACGGCGGCGAAAGCGAGGCCAAAGCAGTGAAATGCAAATGGCAAAACCTGCTGACCGAGGCGGGTTACCAACGGGTAGTCTTCCTGCGCGGCCGGACGGGCATGCGCGTCAACGGCCTTGCGGTCTTGTCGAGTCCGAGCTAGCGCCCGACGGGCAATTTCGTGCCGGCGGTTCCAGGCCAACTGCGGCCTTTAGGCTCAAAGCCCGCGGCTATTGGGCCGCGTAGGTTTGCGTCTGGCCGGTAACGCGGTGCTTGACCTGGAGGGAGCGCGGGCCAAGCCGCCCGCCGCCGTATTGGAAGCCACCCCGTCCGAAGTTGGCAACCACCTCGATGCGGCCGCCGAAGACGGCGCGCTGGACCGCCCGGTCGGGGGTGAGCCATTGGAAATCGGTCAGCGGCAGCAGCGCCGTCTCCCGGTGCAGCGGGGAGAAGAACTCGTAATGCCGTTTGATTTGCGCCCGGCGCTGCTGGAATTCCGGCAGGTTGAGGTGGTAGAGCGGCGGCACCTGGTAAAGCAGTTCCAGGAGTTCCACCGTTTGGGCTTCATCCCGGGCCTTAAGGCTGGCAAACGACCAGTGATGCGTGGCGATCACCGAGTCATGAAACACCGTTTCGAACAGCGGCAGCCGGAATCTTGGGTCGTAGTAGATATGGCGGTATTCCTCTTTCATCGGCACTGGCTTGAAGAAGACCTGCGGCTCGTCAGGCGGATAGTAGGAGCCAAGGTAATACCTGGATTGCTTGCGGGTCAGATCGGGGTCGCCCCAGCCGATGACAGGCGTCATGACGCCGTGGGCAAAATGCACTGTCGCGGCGACGCCTGCGGCGCAGCCTTCGGTGCCGATCACCGCGCCGAACGTGTCGCGAATCCACGCCATGCGCGAGACGCGGGCCTGCAGGTCGGATTGCTGCGTCGCCGGGTGCCGCTCTGAGTAATCGTCAAAGTAATCCCCGAACCCATCGCAGTCTATGAACCACGAGTTGGCGCGGAACGCCGCCATCAGGGCCGAGACGCGCTTCTCGACATAGGGCCGCGCCGCGGCGGGGCTGAGCAGAAAGCCCTTCTGTTTGAAGCCGGGGCGCCGGGCGCCGTCGGCATTGACGATAGCTCCCGTCTCGTAGAGCGCCGCGTCGAACTGCGCGGTTTCCCAGGTGTCGGGCTCGCCGGGACGATGGATGCTGTGATAGGAGTCGTACGGGCCGATGAGGAAGCCCGCCTTCTTCGCCGCTGCGACCGTTTGCGGGCGGTCCAGGAAGCCTTTCCACCCGTCGCTGCCCAGCCACAGGCGGTCCAGGCCCGCTGCTGCAAGCTGCCGGATCATTTTGGGCGAGGTCCCGTTGCCCCAGGCATCAGGTCCGGCCAGCAGGCCCGGGAATGCCGCCGCCAGCAAATGCGAGTTCAGCCGCCAGAGGTCCGCCGGGCTCAGCTTGCCGGGTCCGGACGCCAGGAGGGAGGCGATGTCCGGCTCCAGCGCGACGGCTTGCCATGCCGCCGCTTCACAAAACTCCGGCTGCCGCAGCAGGCGGTTGAGGGCCTCGGTGAGTTGCGACTTCTGGTAACGGTCCGGCCACTGCGCCTCGAGGATTTGGGTGACCACCGCCCTGGCTTCGGGCTTTAACAAGCCCCAAATCCGCCGGGCAGGCGGCGGCGCGGAGGCTGCGTCCCCGGCTTTGAGCGCCCGGGCGAGGCCTTTCCAATCGGCGACATCAGACATGTCGAGCGGTTCGCTGCCCCACAGGTAAATGTGCGCCGCGCCCGGCAGCTTTCCGGCTTCGGGTGTCTTCCGAACCTTCTCGGTGAAGCTGACGAATTCGCCGCGCTCGATCAGCCATTGCCGGTAGCGCCGGGCCGGCTCGACCGGTGAATTGGTTCCCAACTCGAAGACCACCGCGTATTCCTTGACCGGGTGGTTGCGGGTGAACTGGTGGGTCAGGCGCGCCTCCAGCGTGTTGTCCGGGGCGCGCGCGAAGCGCAGTTGGTTATTGAACGGATTGGTCAGGATGCACGTGAGCGTCCACAGTCGCATCGGGGCCGAAGCCCGGCACTCCAATCCTATGAAGGGCAGGGTGAGGTCGGCCGTGGTGTTGAGCGCGCCGCGACTGGTCAGGAAAGTCTGCCAATTCGTGTCGGCGCACGGCGCGCAGGCGCCCTCGAAGAGCGGCAGAATCCAGGCGTTGGCCGGGGCGCCGGCGGGAATAATCGGAAAAGTGAACTCGCCGGGTTCCGCCGCCAGCAGATGGACCACCAGGCGGCCGCGCTCCGCCGCAAAGGTCAGCGAGACCTTCCGGTCAGGGAGCGACCACCCGGCCTTGCATGACTTGCCGTTGCCGCCCCAGTCCGCGTCGGCCACGCGGCCGAGGTTGGTCTGGGCGGCGGACACCAACATCTCCGGGTGGTTGCCGCACTGCAGCGTGACCTCCAGGGTGGACGGGTCAATCCTGGCCAGGCAGGAGTTGCTCTGGAGCACAACCTTGTCTCCGGCGAACGATCCAACCGCACAGAGGAGCAGAGAGGACACCAGCAGCGCGCTCTTCCCGGGGCAACGCTTCGGGGCAGACCTCCGCAAAAGGCGGGACATAGCGGGTGTTTGAGAAATGGCCGGGCGCGCGGGCGAGCGCAAGTCTTGAAACACGCTCCGGGCGCTGTCTGCCACTGCTACACGCAACGTTCTAATGAGGCGCTTACTCGAATTCACGCCTCCTCCGGCGGTCTCCATTAACACGGCCCGCCCCAGGCTCTTAATAGTAACACGAGCCTCCGGCACGCGCGGAATGCTGACCGTCCGCACTTCTTCCTGCGTGACTCTTAGAGCTTCGGGCGCGTCGCATGATCCTGCATCCAGCCGATGTCCATGTTGTTCTCCTGGGGGATCGGGGTGGAGC
>CAZHEW010000096.1:6690-9401 GCA_964531815.1 uncultured Verrucomicrobiota bacterium | reverse complement strand
GACATCGTCACGCTGCGCGCGTATTGGGTCAATGGCGGCCCGATCTGGCATCGGGGCGATCAGGGCAGCACCGAGCTGGAGAGGCAGATTCGCAATTGGTACCACTACATCTGGCTGTGCGGCGACCATATCTGCGAGCAGCACGTGCACAACATTGATGTCTGCAACTGGATCGTGGGCGACCACCCGGTGAAGTGCTGGGGGATGGGTGCGCGGCAGCAGTTGGAGGGCAAGTCGGGCGAGATTTGGGACAACTTCGCCGTCGAGTATGAATACCCGAATGGCGCGCGGATGTACAGCTACTGCGGCCAGATCAAGCGCGAGTGGTCCTCTGTCAGCGAGGGCGTGCAGGGCACCAACGGCACCGCTGATCCCAGCGGGCGCATCCAGCCCAAGGGCGGCGAGACCTGGCGCTACCGGAAACAGGACGCCGAGGTCAGCCCCTACGTGCAAGAGCACATTGACCTCATCAACGCCATCGTGAAGGACACTGAACTGAACGAGGCCAAGCAGGTGACCGACAGCACGCTGACCGCGATCATGGGCCGCGAGGCGGCCTACAGCGGCGCAGCCGGAGATTGGGAGACGGCGCTGAATTCGACCTTCAGCTATGGTCCCGACCTGCTCTACAAGGACGCCGCGAAGATGGCATGGGGCGCGTTCCGGACGTTGCAGCCGCCCATGCCGAACGGGCACAACATCTATAAGAACCCACCGGTGGTGCCGGTCGTCCAGATGTAATTGGCCGCAGGGCATGATCTGGTTTCATGGCCGGCCTGCTTGGCCGGCCTTTCCTTTTCTGAGTAACAATGGCGCCTCCAGTCACGACGCAGAGTAGGAACAGACTGTCTGCTCGTCCAACACGCGCGCTCCTTCACACCGCGGACTTCGGGTTCCGAGTATTTTTTCTGCTCGCAAGCCTCCTGCTGCTCGCCGGCTGCCGCTCCGCGCCTCCGCCAAAGCCCTTGGAGCGCTTCGCCTTTTCCCATCCGGCGATGGGCACCCTCATCACCATCACCCTCTACGCGCCCGACACCGGTTCCGCACGGGACGCTGCCGCTGCCGCCTTCAAGCGTATTGACGCGATGGAAGACATCCTCAGCGATTACCAGGCTGACAGCGAACTCAACCGCCTCCGCGACCAGCCTTACGGCAAGCCGGTGCCCGTCAGCCCGGAGTTGTTCGACGTGCTCCAGCGCGCCTGGAAGATCGCCAAGCTCTCGGACGGCGCGTTCGACCCCACCATTGGCCCCTATGTCCGTCTGTGGCGCTTCGCCCGCAAACGACACGTGCTGCCCACCCCAACGGAGATCGCCGAGGCCCGGGCGGCCGTGGGTTGGCAGAAGCTGCGGCTGGACGCGCGTGCGCGGACGGTCACCCTGCTCGCCCCAAACATGCGCCTCGACCTGGGCAGCATCGGCAAAGGCTATGCCGCCGACCAGGCGCTGCGGCTTTTGAAGGAAAGCGGCATGGACCGCGCCCTCGTGGCGGCGAGCGGCGACATCGCGATCGGCAACCCGCCCCCGGGCCAGCGCGGCTGGAAAATCGCCATTGCCGCGTTTGAGGGCGCCACGAACGGCATCCCGCAGCCGCTGGTGCTGCGCAACGCGGGCGTCTCGACTTCCGGCGACACCGAGCAGTTCATCGAAATTGACGGCGTCCGCTACTCGCACATCGTGGACCCGGCAACCGGCCTCGGCCTGACGCGTCGAATCCAAACCACTGTCATCGGGCCGGACGCCACCACGACCGATAGCCTGGACACGGCGGTGAGTTTGCTCGGGGTCAAGCGCGGCCTGGCGCTGGTTGACTCGTGGCCGCACACGGCGGCGCTGATTTTAGCGAAGGAGGACGGGCAAGCGCAGACCTTTGCCTCGCGCCGATTCCGAAAGATGGCACCGCAGCCATAGAGGCCGCCTTCGCCCCAAGGCCGACGGGCAAAACCGGGGGTACGTAGCCGGCAACGGCATTTGGCGCAGTATTCCTCCGCCGAACAGGTCAGCGCCTACCCATGTTGGCGGCTACGGTTCCCCGAATCCGCCCGCCCTGCAGACTCGATCCTTGACGCACGATGGCCGAGGCCAAACAATGCGTCCCATCAATATTATGCGCTCACAACTTACTCTGCTCCTTGCGTTCATTACCTGCACTCTCGGCCTGGCCCAAATGCCGGAGGAGAGGGCGAATGAGGCTTTGCGGGAGCAATACAAGCCGCTGACGGCACCCCAGCCGCGCAGGACACTTCTGCGGCAAGGTGATCGCCTGGCTATCTGTGGCGATTCCATCACCGAGCAGAAGATGTATTCCAGGCTGATCGAAGACTACCTGACCGTTTGCGAGCCGGAGCTGAACGTGTCGGTGCGGCAATACGGCTGGAGCGGCGAGCGGGCGCCGGGGTTCCTGGCGCGCATGACCAACGATTGCCTCCGTTTCAAACCGACCATCGCCACCACCTGCTACGGCATGAACGATCATGAGTACCGCGCCTACGAGGACCGCATTGGCCAGACTTACCGCGCGGCCTGCACAGCCATCGTGCAGGCGTTCAAAACCAATGGTGTGCGGGTTATCCAAGGGGCGCCTGGCGTCGTGGGCAAGGTGCCGGGCTGGACAAAACGCACCAACGACACGCTGGTGGACTTGAACCTGAACCTTTGCCGCCTCCGCAACATCGGCATCGAGATCGCCAAAGAGGAGCGCGTCGGATTCGC
>CAZHEW010000096.1:0-6590 GCA_964531815.1 uncultured Verrucomicrobiota bacterium | reverse complement strand
GGCGAGTTTGTGATCCAGAGTTCACGGTATCCGTTCTGCGCCTGTGTTCCCGCCGGCCCGGGCGGGCCGTCCTACCCGGTCTGTGGAGAGGATGATCCCGAAAAGGACAACAGCATCCGTTCGGCAATGACGCTCATCCCGTTCAACGAGGACCTGAATCGGCTGATGCTCAAGGCCCGAAATGTCAGGAGCGGGCGAAGCTACAAAGTCACCTGGGCCGCCGAAAGCCGGACGTTCACGGCGGATCAACTGGAGCGCGGGATTAACTTGGCTGCGGAATTCGCCAGCAATCCCTTCTGTGCAGCCTTTGCGAGGGTGGATGCCGCCGTCGCCGCCAAGCAAGCCTACGAGACGAAGCAGATCAAGCAGGCTTTCCGCAGCCCCGAGGCCAAGGCCGACATGGAGAAGGTCGCCGCCGAGACCGAGAAGGAACGCGAGCCGCTGGCCGCCGCCATCAAGGCCGCGTTCGTGCCCGTCACCCACACGCTCAAGATCGAACCGATCCAGTAGCCTCGAAACACTCGCTACCAGACCAGTATGCGATAGAAGACAGGGCCTGCTCCTGCCGGATTCACATCCAGGTAGGTGTTAACCGGCGCGGTTGCGGGTATGGGCGACTGCAGGTGGGAGTCCTTCATAACTACTTGCGGGTGATGCACTTAGGGTGACCTGGGAGGTTCCTCAACGTTCAGTGGAACAGCCCGCCGCATTCGCGGCTGCCGGTGCCGCGTTGCCCGCAGGCAACCAAGGGTGCCTGGGCCAGCGGCACCTGGCATCCCCACAAGCGGGAAGCTCGGGTGGGCGTTGGGCACAGCCGCCCAGGAGGGTTAGGGCACCGGGTTGACCCGAGAGTGCCTAGCCAGCACCAAGCTTAATAGAATTTGTATTAAGCTTGGTGCTGGCTAGGCACTGGCTAGGCCAGCGCCTGCTGAACCCAAGGCCACAGCCGCCTCCAGGGAGTCGGAGAAGAGCTGAACGTCCAGACGCCTCGATCCCGTGGTGCTCTGGCCGAAAGGTATTCCACCGAAAAGGTTGAGGACCCGGTTAATCGGGGAAGTGCCTGCAATTGCGGACCTTCCTATGCATCAACTCCGTCGCAAGGTCAAAGCCGGGCCATCACGCCCGCGGGTGCGCGGCGTCGTAGGCCCGCTTGAGCCGTTCGGTCGTCAGGTGGGTATAGACTTGGGTGGTGACCAGGTGCGCGTGGCCGAGCAGTTCCTGGACACTGCGCAGATCCGCGCCCGCGTCGAGCAGGTGAGTGGCATAACTGTGCCGCAGTTTATGTGGCGTCAGGTGGGGGTCCAAGCCGGCGAGGGCAAGGTACTTTTTCAGACGCAGTTGGAGGTGCCGCGCTTTAACCGGCGTGCGCTTGTTTGGCCCCGCAAGGAACACCGGGGATTCTCCGGCGGGGGGCAGAGGCAGCAACGCCCAGTAGTTCCTGATGGCCGCCAGCGCGGGTTCGCCGATGGGAATCAGGCGCTCCTTCTTCCCTTTGCCGCGCACGCGGACGACGCGCTCGTTCCAATCAATGTCCTGCGCGACCAGACCGCACAGCTCGCTGATGCGCAATCCGCAGGAGTAGATGGTTTCGAGCACCGCCACGTCGCGCCGGCAGGCGAGGTTTATGGCCGCCCGGGCTGAATCGGTCTTACCTTGCGCCGGCAAGAGTTTGAGCGGGGCAGCCACCAGGCCGGCCATCTGTTCCGGGGTGAGGAACTTGGGCAGCCTTTTCCCTATCTTGGGCAAGGCGATGTTCCGGATGGGCGAAGCCGCCACGGCCCCTCGCCGCACGAGGAACCGGTAAAAGGTCCGCAAAGCGCTGAAACGCAGCGCAACCGCCGCGCGGCTGAGACTTTGCCGCCCCAGGAAGCGCACATAAGCGCGGAAGTCATCGCGCTGCAATGTCTCCCACGCGGGCGGTTGCCGGCGCTCGGTCTGGTGCCAGCGGTGGAATTCCCCAACCGCCTGGCGGTAATTGCGTTGAGTATAAACCGAGGCTCCGCGATCCGTTGCCAGGTGCTGCAGGAACTCTCCGATCCACTTGTCGTTGACTGGCGGTTCAGTGGCGGGCGGGTTCACTGCGCCGGGGTTTTCGTTGGCTCTGCCTCACGCGCGGGGAATTCAAAAGTGACCTTGCCCGCGTCGTCCATCACCAGGAAAGCCTTGAAGGAGCGGCCGCTCTTGGCGGAGACGAACGCCTGGAGGAGATCGGTCTTGCGTTCCGACAGCAGCCGGGCGGCCTGCTCCCGATCAATGGGCTGTTGCAGAATGACTTTGTTGATCTTGAACTTGCACGGCCGCTTGTCGGCCTGCGAGCGCTCGCAGACGTAAGCCGCGGCGCCTTCAAATATCCGCTTGCCGCATTTGGGGCACTGGCCCAGCGATTGCTGGCCCGTGAAGTCAATCCTGGGTTCCGGCGCCGCGGGTTTGGCAGACTTTGCGGCGGTCGCGCGAGGCTTCGCCTCCCGCGGCTCGAATTCGAAGCCCACGCTTCCGTCTTTGAGCACCAGGAACGCCTTGAAGGGCCTGCCTTTCTTGGAGATGAACTTCTCGATCAAGTCGGTTTTTCCCGTCGCCAGCAGCTTTTGCATCTGCGCCCGCTCGATCGGCCGCTGCAAGATGACTTTGCCCGACCGGAAATCACAGGTGCGCGCGGCGCCGACAGCCTTCTCACAGGTGTAAATCATCGGCGTATCGAAAACGCGCTGGCCGCACTTCGGGCACTTGCCCACGGGGTCCTGGCCGGTGAAATCCACTTCCGCCAGCCCGCCGTTCGCGTCGCGCTGATCCTGGCCGAAGTCAAACTCCGGTTTCAGCTCCGGCGTGAGCTTGATAACTGCCGAGAAGGGTTTGCCCAGCTTGCTGCGAAACCCTTGCAGCGGCCCGACCTGACGTTTGGCAATGAGTTCGTCAACTTCGGGGATTTCGAGTTGGCGCCCCGCCACGATCTTCCAGAGGCTAAACTCGCACTTCTGGCATTGGAACTTCTTGTAGTTCTCGTGGATCTCCCCGCCGCACTTCGGGCACGGCGTCTTCAGGGTGCCGAAGTCGCCGGGCACCGTGTCGCTCTCGTGCCGCTTGGCCTTGGCGACGATCTCGCGCGTCATGTCGGCGATCTCCTTCATGAACTCGGGCCGCTTCATTTGGCCGCGCGCCATGCTGCGCAGCTTAAATTCCCAATCGCCTGTCAGTTCCGGGGAAGAGAGTTCGGGAATCCCCAGGCCGCGCAACAGCGCAATTAGCGAGAAGGCCTTGGCGGTCGCTTGCAGCTCGCGTCCCTGGCGCAGCACATACTTCTCGTAGATCAGCCCTTCGATGATCTGGGCGCGCGTCGCGGGCGTTCCCAGCCCCTTTTCGCGCATGGCCTCGCGCAACTCCTCATCTTCAACCAGCTTGCCGGCGCCTTCCATCGCGCTGAGCAATGTCGCCTCGTTGAAGCGCGCCGGGGGTTTCGTCTGGGCGGCGATGACCTCGACGTTGGTGGTCTGCACCGTCTCGTTAGGCTGGACGGGCGCAAGGTTCGGCTCTTCGTCCGTCTGCGCTTCCTTGCCATAAACCGCCAGCCAGCCCGGGTCGGTCAAAACCTTCCCCTCGGTCTTGAAGGGCTCGCCCTCTACCCGCGTGATGCGCGTCGTCACCAGGAACTCGGCGGCCGGGTAGAACACCGCGAGGAAGCGCTTGGCGACCAGGTCGTAGAGCTTGGCCTCCTGCTCGTTGAGATGTTTGGGC
This sequence comes from uncultured Verrucomicrobiota bacterium, assembly GCA_964531815.1. Lineage (GTDB taxonomy): Bacteria > Verrucomicrobiota > Verrucomicrobiia > Limisphaerales > UBA8199 > UBA8199. The sequence continues at coordinate 2,861 of CAZHEW010000096.1, read as the reverse complement.
GCCTGCGAGGTGGGAATGATGGCAAAGTGGTCCGACACCTTGGCGTTATTGAAGATCCGCTTGTTGGGCCTGACCCAACCGCTCTTCAAGACCTGGCTGGCGAAGGGGCCGTAGGTGATTTGCTCCAGCATCCCCAGTGTCTTCCTGACGGTTTCAAGGTAGTCTTCAGGCAAGGCGCGCGAGTCGGTGCGCGGATAGGTGAGCACCTTGTGCTTCTCGTACAGCGCCTGGGCCAGTCCGAGCGTTGCCTTGGCCGAGAACCCGAATCGCCCATTCGCCTCCCGCTGCAAGCTCGTCAAATCGTAGAGCAGGGGCGACAACTGGGTCGTTCGTTTGCTCTCCTCGGTGACAATTCCCGGCTTGCCAAGGCACTTGGCGCGAATCGCTTCCGCCATTGTGGCATCCCAAATCCGTTCCGGCCTCAGGTCGCTGTCGCCATCCTTTTTGGCGAACTGCTCATCAAACCACCTGCCCGGGTATTCCCCCGCCTTGGCGGCAAACGTGCCGTGCACTTCCCAGTAATCCCTGGGCACGAAATTCTTGATGCGGTCCTCGCGCTCGACCAGGATTGCCAGGGTCGGCGTCTGCACCCGGCCCACGGTCGTCAGGTGGAACCCGCCCGTCTTCGAGTTGAAGGCTGTCATTGCCCGCGTGCCGTTAATGCCCACCAGCCAGTCGGACTCGGAACGGCACACCGCCGCGTCTGCCAGCGGGCGCATCGAAGCATCATCGCGCAGTTGCTCGAATCCCTCGCGGATGGCCGCCGGGGTCATGGACTGCAGCCAGAGCCGCGTGATTGTCTTCTTGGCCTTCGCGAATTGCACGATGTAACGGAAGATCAACTCTCCCTCGCGTCCGGCGTCGCAAGCGTTGACCAGGGCGGTCACATCCGGCCGCTTGATCAGTTTGAGCAGCAGCTTCAGGCGCGCTTCGTTTCTTTCAATCGGGCGCAGATCGAAATGCGGCGGGATGACCGGCAGATGCGCAAACGTCCACTTCCCGCGCTTGACCTCGAACTGGTCCGGCACGCACAACTCCAGCAAGTGGCCAACTGCTGACGAAAGGACGTAATGCTCGCTCTCGTAGAAGTCGCCCTGCTTCTTGAACCCGCCCAAAGCCCTGGCGATATCGCCGGCAACGGACGGTTTCTCGGCAATGATTAATGCCTTACCCATATGATCTTTGCACACTAACACCTTATCCACGATTGTGGCAAATGAATGCAAGTTGCCGGAAAGTGGCCCAACTCCGCGTGCCTGTCAAAGAGTCAGTGGGCGGCCTGTTGTCAGGCGGCGTAAACGCCGTAATCTCGCACCGTCTCCCACATCGCCATAATGTTCTCGGGAGGAACATCGGCCTGTATGTTGTGAACGGTGTTAAAGATGAACCCGCCGCCGGGAGCCAAATCGTCAATGCGCCGCTTCACCTCATCGCGGACTTGCTCCGGCGTGCCGTGCGGCAGGACATGCTGGGTGTCCACGCCGCCGCCGTAGAACGTGAGGTCTTTGCCGAATTCCCTTTTCAGCACCTTCGTGTCCATCCCGGCTGCGCTCACCTGCACAGGGTTGAGGATGTCAACGCCCGACTCGATCAGGTCCGGGATCAGTTCGGCGATGGCGCCGCAGGAATGGTAGAAAATCTTCACGGGCACCTGGGCCTGTTTCTTGATGAAGGCGAAGAGCTTGGTGTGGCGGGGTTTGATGAGCTTGCGATACACCTTGGGGCTCACCAAGCAACGGTTCTGGCTCGCAAGGTCGTCTGCCTCCGAGATCATCATCACGTTGGGGCCCAGCAATTCGAGCGCGCGCGCCCAGTATTTCATTTTCACTTGCATGATGGCGTCCAGCAGGGCCTCGGCGAAGGCCTGGTTGGCCATCAGGTCGCAGTAGAAGTTCTCAAACCCGCGCATCCAGAGGGCGATCTCGAAAAGGCCCGGCGCGTTGCGGCCCAGGACATACGCGACCTGCCTGCGATTCATCAGTTCATTCGCGCGCGCCGCCATGCCTTCGTAGCGCCCCGGGTCCAGCGGGTCCGGGAACTTGTAGTTGGCGAGCCCCTGCACCGTATCAATCTCCGCCAGCGGATGCCGGCGCATGTCGTAGTAGAAGCCTCCGTCCTGCGGTTTCCACCACTCGACGCCCCATTCATCCACCAGTTTGTCGTAGCCATCCTCGCTCCAGGGCAACGCGCCGATGCCGCGCGGCTTGGAAGGGTTAACGCCCCACACATCCACCTGCAGCCTCTTCTTGACGTCCTCGTTCACCCGCGCGAGTTGCTGGATGGGGTCCTCGATCTCGATCTCGACTTCCGGCAAGCCCAGATGCTCCCGCAGGCGGCGATAGGCCCGGTGGTGTATGCCCGTGAGAATCGTGCCGCCCAGGTCGTAAGGCACGCGGTCAGGCTCCTCGTGGTTGAGCGCCGCGGTTACCCGCAGGCGGCTTGTCCAAGTTTGCGCAGTCATGGCTGTGGTTCGTTAGGGGGCGCGCTACGCTAACCTCTAAGGCGGCCGAGGCAGTTCGTGTCCCGCAACTTCACCACGACTCTACCCGAAGGCCGCGCGCCTGCCAAGTTCCATACCCGAGCGCCTCACCCTGGCGGAGTTGGAGTGTCCTCGCGCCTCCGGTATGCATGGTCCGAGTGTTTGGGGATGGCACAACAGAATGAGTGGTCATGCGCCCTGCGCAGATTCCCTGGTGTTCATAATCGCACCTGCGAGCGCGTGGTCGCGTCCCCTCAGAGCCCACCTCAAGGCATCTGCATCTGGTACATCAGGCAGAGCAAGCCGGAAACCGCGAGGATGGCAAAGCATGCAGCCAGCCCGCACCAAACAATGATGCGGCTCTTTTGCCGTCTTATTTGCC
>CAZHEW010000095.1:7055-9431 GCA_964531815.1 uncultured Verrucomicrobiota bacterium | reverse complement strand
CGGCAACCTGGAATTCCAATATCCGTGGCTGCTTGGGCTGCTGGCCTTGCTGCCGATCTACGCCTTTCTGCGGGGGCGCGTTGGCAAGCTCGCCGCCCTGCGCTTTCCCAGCGCCGACATCGCCCGCGCCGCCGGCGCCGCCGCGCGTTCCGCCACCGGCCGGCTGCTGCTCTTTTTGCGCCTCCTCACGGCGGCTTTGTGCGTTGTGGCGCTGGCTGGGCCGCGCTTTGCCAACGACCACACCGAGATGCAGGCCAGCGGGGTGGACATCATGCTCGTGCTCGACCTGTCGTGGTCCATGATGGCGCTGGATATGGGCGCACCCAGCGAGCGGATTTCGCGCTTCGACATCGCCTCCGAGGTCATCGAGGACTTCATCCGCAAACGCACCAGCGACCGGCTCGGGCTGATCGTATTCTCCGCGGTGCCCTACCTCGCCAGTCCCCTCACGCTTAACCACGACTGGCTCATCGAGAATCTCCATCGCCTGCACGTGGGCCTCATTCGCGACCTGGGCACCGCCATCGGCGACGCCACCGCCGCGGGCGTGAAGCGGCTTAAGAACCTCAAGGATACCAAGAGCCGCATTATCATCCTGCTGACCGATGGCGATAACAACAAGGGCGAGATTGATCCCGTGCCGGCGGCGCAGCTTGCCGCCGCCCTGGGCGTGAAGGTCTATACCATCGGCATCGGCATCGAGCAGCCCTGCCTGCTGCCGCTGTTCGACCCGTCCACCGGCAAGCTGGAGCTTGATCCGAACGGCAACCTCAGGCCGGGGATGACTCTGCAGCCCGCCAACTACGAGGTGCTGGGCAAGATGTCTGCTCTCTCCCGCGCCAAGTTCTACCGCGCCACCAACCGCCGCGAACTGCAGCGCATCTATGACGAGATTGACCAACTTGAGAAGACTGAAATCAAGCTCCGCCGTTTCACGACCTACCGGCCGCTTTACCAGTGGCCGCTGCTGGCCGCCTTCGGCCTGCTGGCCCTGGAGCTGATTCTCGCCAACACTCGCCTGCGGAGGGTGCCATGATGGACTTCAGCAACCCCCACTTCGCCGAACCGCCGTGGCTCTGGCTGGCCCTGGCGGGTCCCCTGCTGCTGGCCGCCCTGCAGCGCTATTCGGGCTGGGCGCGGCGAAGGCAGCTCGCACAGATTGCAGCCCCGGAATTTGTCGCCGAACTGACTCGTTCCCACAGCCCCGCCCGCCGCGTGCTCAAGAATGCCCTGCTCCTCCTGGCGGTGGCGGGAATCGGGTTCGCCCTGGCCCGGCCCCAATGGGGCGAACAGGCGGAGGTCAGCCACCTCTACGGCCAGGACACCTTGTTCATCCTGGACTGCTCGCGGAGCATGCTGGCGAGCGACATGGCGCCCAGCCGGTTGCAGCGCGCCAAATTCGCCATTCTCGATTACGTGCAACACCGCTGGCATGGCCGGGTCGGGCTGGTCGCCTGCGCCGGCCAGGCCTTCCTCCAGTGCCCGCTCACGTTCGACTACGGCGCCTTCCGGGACGCGCTGCTGGCCATTGACGACAAGACCATCCCGGTCCCCGGCACTGACATCGGGCGCGCCCTCGACGAGGCCTGCCGCGCGATGGACAAGGCCCAGCGGCCCAAACTGTGCGTGCTGCTGACCGACGGCGAGGACCTCCAGCAAGGCGGCGTCCGCGCCGCCCGGACGCTGGCGAAGCAAGGGCTGACGGTCTTCGCGGTAGGCGTCGGCACGCCCGCCGGCGCGGAGATTCAGTTCCTGAACGAACAAGGCAAACTGGAGGTGCTGCGGGACAATCGCGGCGAGGTTGTGCGCAGCCGGCTCGACGAGCCGACCTTGCGCGCCATCGCCCAGGCCACCGGCGGCGCTTACTTTCCCCTCGGCCCCCTGGGCGAGGGCCTGGCCAAGGTCCGGCTTGCGCTCGAGGACACCAAAGCCGGGTCGGCTGCGGCTCCGGCGCGCAAGCTGGGGGTGGACCGCTTCCACTGGCCCGTGGCGGGAGTCTTGGCCCTGCTGGTGGTCGAATCTCTGATTGGCACCCGGCGCCGTCTGCGCGACAGTGTCTCCTGAACAGAATATGATGCGGCCCTTGACCAAAACCTTCACACCAGCGACCCCGCTCCTTCTCGCCGCGTTCGCCCTGGCCGCCGTCGGCCTCTCCGAATCCAACTTGCCCCCCGCGCTTTTGCCTTCCAAGCAGCCCGAAAGGGAGACGCCCGCCCCCGAGCCTCCCCCTCCCGTCACCCCGCGCGAGTTCTTCAACGCCGGCACACGGCAGCTTCGCGACGGCAAACTCCGCGAGGCAGAGGCTTTCCTGGAGACCGCTCTCGCCAGCCAGAAGGATTCCCTTCAGCCGCCGGCCCTCTACAACCTCGGCCTCGT
>CAZHEW010000095.1:0-6955 GCA_964531815.1 uncultured Verrucomicrobiota bacterium | reverse complement strand
GGCCGATGGGAGCGCGCCTCGGGCGATTTCAAGAGCGCGTTCGATCTGGACCGCGCGGACTCCGGCGCCCGGCTCAATGCCGAGGCGGTGGACCGCCGCATCGCCAAACTGGTGGACAGCCTGCGCGAGATGCAGCAATGCTCCAACGGCATGTGCGAAAAGCAGCAGCAACTGGGTGATGCCATGAAAAAGCTCAAAGGCCGCATCCCTGCCTCCGAAATGCCGCCCGGCGCGGCCTGCGAGGATGGAGATGAGGAAGAGCAACTGATGGGGCCTCAACCCGGCATGGAGGAAGGCCCTTCAAGGGACGGCGAGGAAATGCAACTGTCCCCGGAACAGGCGGGCTGGCTCCTCGAAGCCTACAAGCTCGACACCGAGCGCCGGCTGCCTATGGGACAAGGGCCTGCCGGCGAGCCGCGGGACCGTTCCCGGCCGACCTGGTGATTGCCGCCGCGCCTATGCACTCGCCGCGCGGCTGCTCCCGCATTTTCCGGCTGGTTGCGTGCCTGTTCCTGGGCGCCGCGCCTTCGCTGCTTGCCCAGGCCACCAACGCCCCGCCCCGGGACCCCCTCATGTCTCTCATGATCTCGCAGCCGAAGCTGCAGATCCCAGCGCTGACCGTCGCCACTGCTGCTTTCGACCCGCCGGTGGTCCGCCCGGGCGAACAATCGTTCCTCCGCGTCACCTTCAACGGTCTCGAGGATGCGATCGAGTGGCCCACCAACCTTGTTGGCCCGCCGGAACTGGAGCTGCGCCCTGGCGCCCACGGCCAAATGCTGAAGATGACCGGCACCAACTTCGAGCCGCACAGCGCCTTCAATACCCGTGCGCGCGCCTCAAGCCTCGGCTCGTTCATCGTGCCGGAGTTTGTGGTTCGCGTTGACGGCAAGCCGGTTGCCGTGCCGTCCGCGCGGCTCGAGGTGGTCTCCACGCCGCCCGCCTCGGTGCCGTCAGTGCCCCAACTCGCGCTCGAGCTGCCCGTCACCAATCTGTTCGTCGGCCAGGCTATCCTGGCGCAAGTGGTGTTGCCAGGGTTGCCTGGAGGCATCGTCCAGGGCCTGGCCTACCCGCAGTTGAGCGGCCAGGGCTTTCTGGTGGACGTGGCCGTGGCCCGCCAGCGCGTCGAAGCGGTGCATCGCGGCGGGACCAATGTGATATCGTTCATCTACGAAACCACTCTCACGCCGCTGACGACGGGCCGGCTCACTGTCGTCGCGCAAGGTTTCATGGCGGGCAACCGTTTCTCCGGCCCGGTCGTGATCGCCGGCCAGGCCACCATTCCCGGCGGTCCTCCCCAATACACGCTGCTCGAATCGGAACCAATGGAGCTCAACGTCCGCCCGCTCCCACGCGAGGGCGAACTCCCGGGATTCACCGGCGCGATCGGCAGCTTTGCCGTCGGCCCCCCGCAACTAAGCACTAACGAACTGCGCGTCGGCGAACCCGTTAGACTTACGGTGACCATCACAAACCGCGGCGACGGCCCGCTCGCCCGCGTTGCGCCCCCGCCGCCGCCAAAAACCCGGGACTGGCAGGTCTTCGCCGCCGCCGACTTCGCCCCCGCCCAACCCGTCAGCCCGCCTCCTCCTGCGCCGCCTGCAGTCAGCACGCCGCCTCAGCCTGCGGGGTTCCAGGGCGTGTTGACATTCAACTACACGCTGGTTGCCCTCACTGAAGCGGCGACCGCCACCCCGCCCATTCCGTTCAGTTGTTACGACCCCAGGGCCGGGGCTTACGCCGACCTAACGATCCCGCCGGTCTCAGTTACGGTCAGCCCCGGCGCGACCCCGGGCGATCTTAACAGCCTGTTACAGGCCGGGTCGGTGGAGCCTGAACCGGACAAGGAGCTTGTGCTGAGCAGCCTGGCCGCCTTGCGCGGTCGGACGGCGGCGAGCCTGGTCCCGCCCCAGCAGCGGGCATGGTTCCCGTTGGTCCAACTCGCGCCCGGCGTTGCCTTCCTCGGAATTTGGACCTGGGACCGCCGCCGCCGTTACCTGGAAGCGCACCCGGACATTGTGCTGCGCCGCCGCGCCCGGCGGGCGCTGCGCCGCCAGCGGCGCATCCTGCAGCGGGCGGCGCGGGCGGCGGATGCGCCCCGCTTTGCCGCCGCGGCGGTCAGCGCCATGCGGGTGGCGTGCGCGCCGCATTACCCGGCGGAACCGCGGGCGCTGGTTGGCAGCGACGTGCTGCCGCTGCTGCCCCCGGCCAAGCGGTCCGGCCGCGCGGGCGAGGTGGTGCGCCGCTTCTTTGCGGTCACCGACTCCGCCCGCTTCGGTCCAACGGCCGCGAATGCCGCCGAATTGCTCCCCTTGCAGCCCGAATTGGAGCAAGTCCTGGAACAGCTCGAGGCGCGACTATGACCCGCTCGCCCTCCCGCCATCCCCCCGCAAACCTCGCCGTGCGTCCTTCGCAGTGCAGCCGTCAAAGATCGTCCCCGGCCGCGAGGATTCTGCCGGTCGGGTGGGAGCGCGGACATTCCTGTCCGCCGGGTCATTGCCAGGGGACTGGCGGAGAGGAATGTCCGCGCTCCTTTGGCGGCGCTTTTGCCGCGCGGCGCCTTGCCCGCGTGCTTCACACTCTGCTTTTCAGCCTTGTAGCCTTTCAGCTTTTCAGCTCCGTCTCCCTCTCCGCCGCTTCGCCGGACACCCTTTTCCAGGACGGAGTCAACGCTTACCGTGCGGCCGACTATGCGCGCGCGTCGGAGGCGTTCCGCGAATCCGTCGCCCGGCAACCGGCTGCCGGCGCGCTGCAAAACCTCGGCAACGCCCAGTGGCAGCGCCGTCGCACCGGCCCGGCCATCCTTGCCTGGGAACAATCCCTGTGGCTGCATCCATTCAACCCGGCCGCGCGCCAGAACCTCCGATTCGCGCGCAAGGCTGCCCAGCTCGAAGCGCCCGAGTTGGCCTGGTATGAGGTCATTTCCACCTGGCTGCCTGTGGACTGGTGGGGCTGGATTGCCGGAGCCAGCTTTTGGCTGGCGGTCGGCGTGGCGACGCTGCCCGGCATTCTAAGGCGCCGAAAAGCCACCTGGCACCAGGCCGTCGCCGCTTTCTGTCTCATGGTCTTTCTGCTCAGCATTCCGGCGTATATCGGCGTCCAGACCCGCTCCCGGCTTGGCTTCGTGCTGCACCCCGACGTCCCGCTCCGGCTAACGCCTACTCTCGAAGCCCAGGCGGTGACACGCCTGGCCGCCGGCGAACCCGCCCGCCGCATTCGCACCCGTGGGAACTACGTGCTCATCCGCACCAACCGCGCCCTGGGCTGGGTAGAGCAGGCGCAACTCGGGCTGACCTGTTCCGGGGCCAACTGACTTCCTGCTTACCCAATCGGCGCGCAGATCGGGATAGGTCTGGCTGCCATCGCCGTTGTGCGCCGGCCAACCGCCGGGTGGCGGCGGGATTGCGCTCGGCGGGCGGAACCAGACCTGCACGTTCGAAGCATGAGTGACGCAGCGGCATGCAGGAGTTCTCCGGAGTTGTGGCGCTTGCTGCCGCGGCCACCCCGCCGCGCGTTGACTCGGCCCGGCGCCGCACGTAGTTTGGCTCTGGATGTTTGAGCTCGTCGCGCCCTATCAACCCGCCGGAGACCAGCCGCAAGCGATTGCGAAGCTAACCGAAGGCTTGCTGGCCGGCGCGAAGCACCAGGTGCTGTTGGGCGTCACCGGCTCAGGCAAGACTTTCACCATCGCCAACGTCATTCGCAACGTCAACCGCCCGACGCTGGTCATCTCGCACAATAAGACGCTGGCCGCGCAGCTCTACGCCGAGTTCAAAGGATTCTTCCCGCGCAACGCGGTCGAATACTTTGTCAGCTACTTCGATTACTACCAACCCGAAGCCTACATCCCGCGCACGGACACCTTTATCGAGAAGGATTCGAGCATCAACGATGAGATTGAGCGGCTGCGGCTTTCGGCCATGAGCAGCCTGTTCGCCCGGCGGGACGTGATTGTGGTCGCCAGCGTCTCCTGCATCTACGGCATCGGCAGCAAGGAGGACTACGAGGCGATGGTCATCCCCATTCGCGCGGGGCTCGCGATGACCCGTGACCAGTTGCTCCATCGGCTGGTGGACCTGCAATACACGCGCAACGACATCGAGTTCATCCGCGGCCAGTTCCGGGTGCGGGGGGACACGGTCGAGCTCTGCCCCGCGGGCCGCGAGGACGCCCTGCGCATCGAGTTTTTCGGCGACCAGATCGAACGCATCACCCGGTTCGAGCCGCTGACGGGCCACAAGCTGGAGCTGCTGGAGGCGGTGACCATCTACCCCGGCAAGCAGTTTGTCACGCCCGCGGCGAAGCTGCGCCCGGCGGTGCTGGCCATCCGCGAGGAGCTGGGCGAGCGCATCGCGTGGTTCGAGAAGCACGGCAAGCTGCTCGAAGCGCAGCGGATCAAGATGCGCACCGAATACGACCTGGAGATGATGGAGGAGATGGGGTTCTGCTCCGGCATCGAGAATTACTCGCGGCACATTGCCGGGCGTCCCCCCGGCTCGCGGCCCTGCACGCTGTTTGACTTCTTCCCTAAGGATTACCTGCTGGTGATTGATGAATCGCACGCCACGGTGCCGCAGATCGGCGGGATGTATAACGGTGACCGCTCGCGCAAGACGGTGCTGGTCGAGTACGGCTTCCGCCTCCCCAGCGCGCTGGATAACCGTCCGCTGAACTTCGAGGAGTTCCGGGCCTTACAGAACCAGGTGATCTACGCCAGCGCCACCCCCGGTACGCAGGAACTGGAGTGGGCCGGACAAGTGCGGAGCGCGGAATGTGGAGTGCGAAATCCCGCCCCATCCCCTCCGCACTCCGCGCTCCGCATTCCGCGCTCGGAAGGCGTCGTCGAACTGGTTGTGCGCCCCACCGGCCTGGTGGACCCCCGGGTCACGATCAAACCGCTCACAGGCCAGATTGACGACCTCATCAACGAATGCCGCCAGCGGGCGGAGGCCAAAGAACGCGTGCTGGTGACCACCCTCACCAAGCGGACTGCGGAGGAGCTGACCGATTACCTGCGCGAGATCGGCATCAACGTGCAGTACCTGCACAGCGAGATTGACGCCATCGAGCGGGTGGAAATCCTGCGCGCCCTGCGCAAGGGCGAGTTTGATGTGCTGGTGGGCATCAACCTGCTGCGCGAGGGGCTCGACCTGCCGGAGGTGTCGCTGGTGGCCATTCTCGATGCCGACAAGGAGGGCTTTCTCCGCAGTGAGACGAGCCTGATCCAGACGGCGGGCCGCGCGGCGCGCCACCTGAACGGCGAAGTGATTCTCTACGCCGACGTGCGGACGCAGAGCATCCAGCGGTTCCTGGCCGTCTCGGACTACCGGCGGAACAAACAACTGGCCTACAACGCCGAGCACAAGATCACGCCCCGCAGCGTCAAGCGCGCCGTCGAAGAGAGCCTCTCGTCTTGCCAGGAAACCACCAAAGAGGCGCAATCGGTTCTGGCCGAAGCAGGCGTGGACATTGACCTTAGCGACACGATTCGCGAGCTGGAGGAAGAGATGCTCACGGCGGCGAACAACCTGGAGTTTGAGAAGGCCGCCCTCCTGCGCGACCAGATTCGCGAGCTGAAGCGGAACCTCTCGGGCAGCCCGCCGGAGGCCCCGGCCAAAGCAGGCGCTGCCAGGCGGGTCAGCTACCGCAAAGGCCGCGAGGCCCCTTCCGCCGGCCGCCGGCAGGTCCCATTCTAAAACGCTCATGCAAGCCCAATCGCCTCAACCGTGGACCAGCGAGAAGATCCTCGCCCTGGGCCGCAGTTACCAGGACGCTGCCGTCTTGGCGGCTGCTGCTGACCTGGACCTCTTCAGCGCGCTGGTTTCCCTACCGCTGTCCGCCGCGCAGCTTGCGCACAAGCTTGCGTGCGATCTGCGCGCGCTGACCATTCTGCTGGACGCCCTTGTTGCTCTGCGGCTGCTCAATAAGGCCGGGGGAAACTACGCCGTGGCGCCCGGGCTGGAGGCGCTCCTAACCCCGGACGGAGCGCAGAGCGTGCTGGCCATGGCCCAGCACCAGGGGCATTGCCTGCGGAACTGGGCGCAGTTGGCGCGAGTGGTCAAGACCGGCCAACCCGCGGAGCGCATGCCGGGCATCCGCGGCGAGGAGGGCGCCCAGGAGGCTTTCATCGGCGCGATGCACAACATCTCGGCTCCCAATGCTGATGCAGTCATCCGGGCCGTGCAGCCGCTCCAATTCCGGCACCTGCTGGATATTGGCGGGGCCTCGGGCACTTGGACGATAGCGTTTCTGCGCGCCTGTCCCGCGGCGCAGGCCACGCTGTTCGATTTGCCCCACGTCCTTCCCATGGCGCGGCGGCGCCTGGCTGCTGCGGGGTTGGACCAGCGCGTCAGGCTGGTCGCCGGCGACTTCACACGCGACGCGCTGCCGCCGGGCGCGGACCGCGCATGGGTGAGCGCCATCGTGCATCAGAACTCCCGCGCGCAGAACCGCGCTTTGTTCGCCAAGGTCTTTGCGGCGCTGACACCCGGCGGGCGCATCGCCATCCGCGACATCCTGATGGAGGCAGACCGGACTCAGCCGGTGGCTGGCGCGTTGTTTGCCGTGAACATGCTCGTGGCCACCGAGGGCGGCGGCACCTTCACGTTCGCTGAATTGCGGGAAGACCTGGAGGCGGAGGGGTTTATCGAAGCCGCCGTGGCGCGCGCCGACGAGGCGATGAACGCGGTCGTCGTGGCGCAGCGGCCTGGCGGAGCCTGAAAACTGCTCGCCGGGCCTCAACGGGGCGATGCCCCGTTCTTTCCATACGGGGCGTCGTTGTTGATCTCCAACTTGAATTGGCCGTTGGGCTGCGCCTCGACCATCCAGAGCTTTTCACCTTTGGCGTTTACTTCCTTGAGGTAGGGCAGGACTGTAATGCGCGCCCGCCACATCGAGCTCACCCCGATGAAGTCGAACTGGTAATTGCGCGAATCCGAGGGGCCCGATCAATTCCAAA
>CAZHEW010000094.1:0-9452 GCA_964531815.1 uncultured Verrucomicrobiota bacterium | reverse complement strand
GTTCAAATCTCACCGCCCCGACCATTTTCCGCAGGCCCGGGGCTGACGTGAACCGGTCGCTGCAGCCAACGGAGTCGCTCAGGTGATTTATGCTAAAGCTAGTTATCCTCAGTGCAGGAATGGCGGGACGGGCACAGGAGCTCAATGCGGAAAGGACCACTATCGGCCGATTGGAGGACAACACCTTCCAAATCGTGGAGCCCTCGGTCTCCAGCCACCACTGCGAAGTGCTGCTCCGCGGCAGGGACGTCGTAGTGCGCGACCTGAATTCCACTAACGGGACCTACATCGGTCCAGAGACGGTGACCGAGAAGGTTCTGCTGCCCGGCCAGATTCTGCGACTGGGGCAAGTTCAAATGCGCCTTGAAGCAGATGCGGCTGGGGCCTTGCCCAAGAAGCACTTCGACCGCACAACCGTCATTCCGGGCGGCGTGAAGGCGAGCGAACTCGATTACACGCATGTCGGCCCGGGATTTGATACGAAAAGCGCCGGCTTCTCAAAGAAAGACAACCAGATCAACAGAGTCTTCATTGTGGGGGGCGCGGTTTTGGGCCTGGTAATCCTTGCCCTGCTCATTTACATTGCCACAACGATTGGGAAGTAGTCGGCCGACGGCTGCTGGCGGCTGCCCGCGTCGACGTGCGAGCGGCAACTTACTGCAGGCGCCGGGCGCGATAGAATCGGGAGGCTGCGTTCGTGGTGTCCGAGAACTCGATTGTGCTGTTGGTCTGGACGAGGTTGGTGAAGAAGTTCCAGTTCGTGAGGATCGAAGCCCGGTCCACCGCGACGGTCGAGCCGATATTGCCCGTCAGCCACATGTGCACCCGGCCGTCGGGTTGCAGATTCACGCTGGTAAACTTCGGGGGGATCACGTCCAGGGTGTCGGCCATAAAGTTGTCGAAGCAGGCGCCGCGATCGGTGGGCCAGTCTGAGCGGTGGGTGCTGTAGCCCACGCCGCATTGGCCGCAGGGGAAGGTGGCATCGTTGACCTGGATGAGGAAGTTGCCGTCGAGGAAGTATTTGATCTGCGTGTCCCGGGCTTCGATGCGCAGGGTGTGCCAGCCGCTGCTCGTGATGTATTGCTTGGTGGGGAAGAAATCGATGTAGTCCGCCTCCACGAGTTTGCACGCCCGAAGCCGGCCATCGTCGGTGTCGTACAGCAGGGCGTAGCAGTTGCCGGCGCCTTCGTAGTCGCTATCCATGCCGGCAAAGCCATCGTCGCGGAGGAAGACACCGTAGCGCTCAAAGCCATTGACGCCGGAGCCCAGGTAATTGAAGTACACGTCGCACTGGACGTAGTAGTTTCGGTGGCCCGGCTTGCCAACGAGGACCGACTCGGTGCTGCCGGTTCCATGGTTGCCCTGATCGGTCACAAACAGGACGTTGCCATCGCCGCCGGGGGCGGCGGGGCTGAAGAACTTGACTTCGGAGCGCTTGAACTTGGGCCGGCCGAACATCGCCGGGTTGGTGACGTTGGTGAAGGCGTTGCGGATGGGGAAGTCGTTGTCGGGGCGGAGGGCGAGGTTGAAGGCGGGGTTGACGAGCTGGGGGTAAACGACGAGGCGGCTGGTGGGTTTGACCCAGGCCCAGGTGGCGGCGGCGCCGGGCAGGGGGATGCGGTAGTAGCCGTTGGTGAACTGGTCGGCGACGAAGCGGCCGCCGCCGAAGAGGATCTGGCCGGTTTGAGCGGCGGCGTCGGAGGGGGCGGCGCGCAGGGAGTATTTGGCGGCAAGCTGAGTGGAGTGAACGTAGGTGCCAGTGTCCGGGAGCGGCTGAAGGACGGTGCCGGTGAAGACCTCGGCGACGTCGGTGGCGCGGATGAAGCCGGCGCGGTGGGAGCCGTTGTTGGGGATGAAGACCTGGTAGTAGCCGCGTTTGGGGTAGGCGGAGAAGTAGAGCTGGTTTTGCCAGGCGGTGGTGATCTGGTCGCTGGTGTCGTAGCGGTCGGTGCGGATGGGGGTGCTGGCGGCGGTCACCTTCAACACGTGGCCGACTTGCATGGTGCCGGTGGGATTGAAGAGGATGGGGTATTTGAAGTGGGCCCAATAGAAGGGGCAGGTGGCGCTGCCGCCGCGAAGTTCGCTCTCGAAATGGAGATGCTCGGAATCCGACATGCCGTTATTGTCGGAAGGGCCAATGAGATCGCCAACGTTGACATGCTGGCCATTGGTGACGGAGACGGAGAGCATGTGACAGTAAGTAAGGTCGAGGGATTCGCCGTTGGGGGCCAGGTTGTCCACGGCGATGCGGACGAAGTTGCCGCTGGTGCTGTTGATCTCATCGCGGGCGTAGCGGGTTTCGGTCGCGGTCACCGTGCCCGCCGCGGCCGCGCGCAGGGGTGTGCCGGTTTGCATCGAGAAATCGGTGCCCGAGTGGTCGTCGTAGGCATGCGGTGAGATGACAAACAAGTCGCCCACGGGCTCGGACCAGCCGGTCCAGTCCGCGATGTAGTCGGCAGTGGCATCGAGGTCCTTGAAGCCCTCGATGATGCCGGCATCGTCGAAGGGGAGGATTTCGTAGGGGCCTGGCGCCAATTGCGCGCGAGCTGCCTGCGGTGCGGCCAGAAGACACAGGCCCACGGCGGATAACGCGCAAGCGATGAACGAAGGAAATGGGAATCGGCCTCTCTCAGTGAAGGGGGGCCTGAGTAACCCGCTGATGAGCATTTTCACGGGGCAAGTATACGGGGTGAGCTTCCGAAGCTCAATACGAATTGAAAGCTGCGCGGAATCAAACGGGACACGGTCCAGCGAGACGCTCCAGGAAGAAGGCCGGGGTGGGAGAGAAGGTGGCTCGCGGGTAAGATATGGCTCCGGGCTGACGCGGAGCGCCTAATCAGAACGGCGTGCAGGGCGCCGCTTTGGGTTAGTGGACCCGGCGGGTTTGCTGTGAACCTGCCGCCGTATCTTTACAATCTGGCCGGCCAGGTTCATTTCGATGTGTTCCCTCCAAACGAAACGGCAGGGGCAATCCTTGTTTGGGCACTTAGCCAGGCGGCTCAGTTGTTTGCGCCGCTCCCGAACCAGAGCGGCAAGTCGTGTGAGCTCAGCTTCCAAAACGGTTGCCGCTGGCGGTGTCCCATTGCGTTTCATGAATCTCAAGCCATACACTAGCCTGTCTGGCCGCAATTGTCATCTCCGTAGATAAGGGAAGATGTCCCTGCTGCCGACGGCTTTCGTGCCCTTGGCCTTGTTGCAGGATGCCTTGCGCGTGCGGTCCGGTGGTTCACCCGTGGAAGCAACCGCAGGCCGCGTGGCAGCAGGGACAGGGTTGACCCGAAGGAGCGCTACCCCTAAAGAGTGGGGTATGAAACGTAATGACTGCCGGGGAAATCTGAGGATGCT
The DNA here is from genome assembly GCA_964531815.1 of uncultured Verrucomicrobiota bacterium. Classification (GTDB taxonomy): domain Bacteria; phylum Verrucomicrobiota; class Verrucomicrobiia; order Limisphaerales; family UBA8199; genus UBA8199. The sequence continues at coordinate 6,107 of CAZHEW010000094.1, read as the reverse complement.
TTGGAGCACGACGGTGGTAGTGGTTTGGGCTGGCTAATCAGGGCGTGGACTATGCCTTTGACCAATACAACGCGAAGGGATTAACCGAACCGGTGCGCAAGGGGGCCGACGAACTCAAAGCGGAGATCATTGCCGGCCGGATCAACGTGCCGGGTTGTTACAGGAAATGACTATCGCCCAAGCGTCGCCTTCGTTTCAGCCATGAGCGAATCCAGTTCCGGCCTGAGTTCAGCTTTGGTTTTCCTGTCCATCCGGTCAATGAAGAGAATGCCGTGGAGGTGATCCCACTCATGCTGGATGGCGCGGGAGAGCAGGCCGCCGCAGCGGAACTCGACCAGCTTGCCTTCCAAATCGAGTGTCTTCACGTCCACAACGTCGGGGCGGGACATGTCCGCGTAGATATCGGGGAAACTCAGGCAGCCTTCCGGGCCGGTTACCGCCTCGCTGACCGGCTTGATTTCAGGGTTGATCAGGGTCAGCGGCATGAAATCGTTCACGTCGGCGGGCTTGCCGGAAAGCTCAAGCGACGACGGCCGGTCCGTTACACCTCGCACATCAACGACTGCCAATTGCACGGCGACGCCAACCTGCTGCGCGGCCAGGCCGACGCCCCGTTGTGCGTACATGGTTTCGAGCATATCCGCGGCAAGCTGTTTGATCGCCGGCGTTATGCTCTCGATGCGCGCGCCTTTCTGGCGGAGCACCGGCGTGCCGTATCTGACGACGACGAGCGGCATGATCAGGCGGGCCAGTGGCGCAGCATCTCGGCCAGGTCGGCTATGGCGGGGCTTTGCCCGGTGCGCACGTAGAAGCCGCTGGTCGTGACCCCTGTCAGCAGGCAACGATCAGTTGGGAAATCCAGCAACTTGCCGAGGCAAAAGCCGGAGTTGAAGTGATCCCCCGCGCCGGTAGTGATTTTGGGCTTAGGTGTGAAGGGCCCGTGGACCACAGCGAAACCGTCGGGGCCCGAGGCCAGCGCGTAGGCGGTGGGATGGACGATGACCGTGTCCACGCGGACGCGTTGGTGGATGTCCTGGCAGAGCTTCAGCAAGCCGTCGGGAGAATGGTCGGCGGTGCTCAGGCCCAGCGTCTTGCCGATCTCGATGCCTTCCTTCTCATTGAGGCCGAGCACTACGTCGAAGTACTTCTGGAAGGCGGCGACCAGTTCCAGCGCGCCCTGGATGTCGGTTTTGGTGCGCTTCTCGGGATCGGCGAGGTCAACGAAGAGCTTGCGGCGGGGGCCCTCGAGGCGGGGGCAAACCTCCTTGAGAACGGCGGCCCAGATCTCGCTCATGTGCGCAAGCATCGTCCAGTTGACAAAGCCGACCAGGTCGGCGCTCCCAAATCTGGCAATGAACTGGTCCAGGCCGAACCGCCCCTTGATGTTTTCCCAGTTCATCTCCCTCAGCGACTGGTGTTTGCCGAGCATGATCTTGCCGTCCTCGAACTCAAGGGCGTCGGTATAGCCCGGCTCGGCGATGGAATGGACCTCGGCCCGTTTGGCGAACTCGGCGAAGACCGGATGCAGGTTCGGGTAGCCAAGAATGCCGAGGTAGGTGACCTTCAAGCCAAAGCTGGCAAGCGCATTAGCCATAATGGGACCGTTGCCGCCGAGTTTGTTAAGCTGGCTGACAAGCTCGATGTTTGTGCTCCGCCCGGCGGCCCCCGCGAGCCGCTCGGCGAGTTGGGCGATGGTCCGGAGGCGGACATACTTGTCGGCGCTCTCGCGCTTGTCCACAACGTGAAGAATGTCATCCACGAAGCCGTCCAGGCCGACGAAGGCGGTCAGATGGCCAACGCGGCTGGCGGCGGCCTGAAGCTGGACGGCTGTCTGTTCAAGTTGAGCTGGGTCTTTAGGTGCAGTCATGTTGTTTGTTAAAGCAAGTAGTAAGGACTCGATCGAGTGCAGGCGGATTAGCTTGGGCTTACACCGAGGACTTGCAGGATGCGCTCGAGGTCAGCGTCACTGAAGAAAACAATTTCAAGAGCGCCTCTGCCCTTCGCGTAGCGCAGATGAACTTTGGTCCCGAGGCGTTCCCGCAGTTGGTTCTCCAAGCTCGCCACATGGGCATCTCGAGACAGCGGCAGCGGGGGTATGGGTTGGGTAACGGTGCCTGTTTCCCGGGCCTGCAAGCGGGCCACCAGTGCCTCGGTCTGGCGCACGTTGAGCCCTTCTCTGAGAATGCGATCGGCGGCCAGCTTCTGGTGCGCCTCCCCGGCAAGGCCCAGAATGACTTTAGCATGGCCAACCGACAGCCGCCCATCGCGGAGGCTGGCCTGGATGGGGGAGGGGAGTTTCAGCAGGCGCAGGGCATTGGCCACCACAGCGCGGCTCTTGCCGACTTTGGTCGCCACTTCCTCCTGCTTGAGCTGGAACTGCTCAATAAGCTGCGCGTAGCCGCGGGCTTCCTCAATCGGGTTAAGGTTTTCGCGTTGCAGGTTCTCAATCAGGGCCAGCTCCAGCACCGCCCGGTCATCCGCCTGCCGCAGAATCACAGGGACTTCGGCCAGCCCGACCAGTTGGGCGGCCCGCCAGCGACGCTCCCCGGCGATGAGTTCCAGATGCCCGTCCCGCTCGCGGACGATTAGAGGCTGGACGATGCCTTGTTCCTGGATGGAATCGGCCAACTCGCGCAGCGTCTCGGGGGAAAAGTCCTTGCGCGGTTGCAGCGGGCAGGGGTGAATGCGGTCCAGCGGTACACGCTGCACGCGCTCGCGCGGATCGGTCGCCAGGGCGGCGTCCAAAGCTGTATGTGTGATGGGCGCCCCGACTGGCAGTTTGGCGATCGGGCTGTCGCCCAACAACGCCCCCAGGCCGCGGCCCAAAGCTGGCTTTGCCATGCCAGGAGAGTGTCGCAGGGCAGGGGAGATGTCAATTCTGCTGCGTCAGCCGGAAGAATTTGTGATCTGCCGACTGGCGACAAGCCGCCGTCCGCCGTAAAATAGGCCGATGCTACGACTGGCTAATCACCGATCCTTGAGGCCAAGCAGAGTTGGATCGCTGCTCGTGTGTGGTGCGGTGGTGCTGGCGGGCTGCGTGCGGGCCGCGGCGCTTCAGTTCGAGAAGCTGCTCGCCGCCACAACGACCAACAGCGTGCGGGTCGAGGTTGTGCCCGGGGCAGGGGAATACCTTTCCGGTTTGGAATTGCGGGCTGCCATCCGACATGCCGGCAGCGGGCAGCTTCTCTGGCAGGGGCCGCTGGGGCAAGCCATGCCGGGGGCGGCCAAGGGGACCTCGTTCACCCGGGTTATTTCCGGCCTGAAGCCGGTGCTCTGGGAGCCAGACGCGCCCGTGCTCTACAAGCTTGAGGTCACATCGGTCAGCCAGGGAATGACCGTGGCGTCCAGGTCTGTGCGCGTTGGCTTCCGCTCGTTCGGGATCCGGGAGGGGCAGTTTCATCTGAATGGCCGTCCGGTTTTCCTGCGTGGCATCGCGATCAACCCGCCCGGGCGCACGATTCCGGCTGAGGTGGGGGAGTCGCGAGCCTTTGCGGAGGCTTACGTGCGCTACTTGAAGTCTCAGAACGTGAACATCTTTCGCCTGACGACCGATGAGTCGCAGGTATGGTTCGATGTTTGCGATGAGCTGGGCATGATGATGTATGCGGGACGCTACGGCTCGCCGCCGGAATCGGGCGAGGGGAAACGCGTGGTGCCGAAGGATTTGGACCGGTGCGTCGCCGGCTACCGCAAGCTGTTCGAGAGCTACGTCTCGCATCCGTGCATCGTGATGTATCTGCTGGCCAATGAACTGCCGGTGTCGGGCGCGCGGGGCAAGGCATTCAGCGAGCTGCTGACACACGTGCACGCAACCCTGAAGGAGTGGGACGCAACGCGCCCGTATATCGGCAACGCCGGCTACGGCGAGGGCCGGGAAGGGGATGTGTGCGACGTGCATCGCTACTGGGGCTGGTATTACAACTCGTTCCTCACCTATTACAACCTGCGGGACAAGCTGTATCCGAAACCGCTCTTTGGCGATCCGGCAAAGAACCAGCCGTTGACGTTCACCGAGTGCGTGGGCTCCTTCACCGGCTGGAAGGGCGAGTTCAACATCATTCGCATCAAGCAGCTTGCGCCGCAGTTGGGATGGATTGGCCACACGGCACAGCCGCGCGAGGACGCGCTGGACTACCAGGCGTTCATGGTGAAGCAGGCAGCCGAGTCCTTCCGCCGGATGCGCCCGTTGAACCCGCGGCTGGCGGGCCTCATGCCGTTTACCATCTTCTTTCACAACTGGTCGGGCATCGCGTCCTTCGACCAGATGAAGCCAAAGCCCGCGATGGAGCAATTGGGTGTGTCGTACCAGCCAGTGCTGTTGAGCTGGGAACTCTGGACCCCGCAGGTGTATGCGGGGACGCAGGTTCGCGCGTTTGCCCACGTGATCAACGATGCCAACAGCGGGGCGCCGCTGACCAACGCAACCCTGGTCTATCAGGTTCAAGCGCAAGATGGACGCCAGTTCTGCCAGGGCACGATCAACCTGCCCCCAATCTCTTATTATGGCACCTGGCGCAAAGCCATCGAGTTCGACCTGTTGCCCGCCTTCGGCACCGGTCCCTACCGCATCACCGGCAGCATCATCGCGGGCAACCGCGTCCTTTCGACCAATTCGGTCGGATTGTTTGTTGCCGGCGCGGAGTGGCAGGAGCAAGCCCCGCGGCCCGGAACGCCCGTCCATCTCTACGATCCGCCTGGCCGAACGGTCGCCGCACTGCAGCGGCTGGGCATCGAGTTCGATCGCGTCCCCGGCTTGTCTGCCTGGCCGGCGCGGATGTCGGCGTTGGTAATTGGAGAGGAGGCGTCCGGGAAATTGCCAGCCGACCAAAGACGGCGACTGCAGCGTTTTGTGCGCGAAGGCGGGCGTGTCCTTTGCCTGCGGCCCGACAGCAAGTCCTTTGAAGGCGATTGGCTGCCTCAGAAGGTGGCCTTCCTTGAAGGGTCTGCCAACGACACACCTTACCCGCCGCGGACGCGGCCCTTTGCGGAACAGATGAACGTCAACCCGGAGCGGCCAAACCACCCTGTGTTCGCAGGGCTTGACTTCCGCCGGCTGGCGCTTTGGTCAGACTACGAAAGTTGGGATCAGAGCAAACCCGGGTTTCCGCGGGTCTATCCGGTAACCGCCGGCTTCAAGCTGCAGCAACCCGAAGCGCTCGCGCGCACGGCCATTCTGGCGGACTACGACCGGGGGCTGGAGGGTGTTGCGTTGTGCGAGATGTTTGACGGGGCGGGCTCGGTGATCCTCTCCGGCTTTGACCTGGTGAACCGCGCCGGGCTGGACCCGGCTGCGGACCAGTTGCTGGCGAATCTGGTGGCTTATACCGCGTCGAAAGAGAACCACTCCGTGCATCCGCTGGTCGATTCGCCGATCGTCTGGGGAGATTACCCGACCGAGCGCGGCGTAGTGTGCGGTTCGCTCAACGGCCTGATCGTGAATGCCGAATGGCTCGCGCCGCCCACCAACCCGTCCGCGAGCCCGCTGGCGCCCAACAGCGGTTCGTGGAACATGGACCCCGGCTCGCAATTCGTGCCCCGTGGCCGCAACCCGTTCGGGCCCTACGGCTACAGCACGGCCTCCAGCCTCAAGGACCTCAACCCGGGTTCGGAGACCGGCTCCGGCGTGTTTTGGGCCAGCCTGCCGCCGGGCCGGAAGACAGTGCTCACCAAAGTCAGGAACCCGGCCGACCGCCCGGGACAACTTACGATCACGGTCAACGGCAAAACGGCGACCGGCCCGACCGCTGTCGCTGCCGGCCAGACCGTGGAGTTGCGCTCGCCGCTGCCCGCGGGCGCAACCAAGGTCTCCGTGGGGTATACGGGCACCAAGACGCTGGTGTTGGTGGAGACGCGCTTTGAGTGAGCCTGCCGCTGGCGGTGGATTCGTGAAGCTAGACTGTCCGGGCAAATCGGGCGCTTGGGGTTGGAGTGGGCGCTATTCCCCCTCACGCCTGACCTCCCTATGAAACCGGGGAACAACCAACATCGAACGCCCAACACCCAATGATGTACTGAATCGCGGCCCTTGGAGGTTGGATGTCGCCTCACGATAGTTCAGCCTAAACGGAGCAGTGTAAGGAGCTGGCCAGTGCGGCAAGCGCTTGGCA
>CAZHEW010000093.1:0-9565 GCA_964531815.1 uncultured Verrucomicrobiota bacterium | reverse complement strand
CAGGCCAAGCTGGCCAAGCGGCTGGCAGCGCTTCGCGAGGTGAACTTCGCCGGAATTGACCAGCTCCAGATTCACGTAAACACCAGCCCGGAGGGGGTGTTTTACCCGAGCGAAGACTTCTTGCGCGGGGTTGGGAACGAATTGCGGACTCATGGCATTCTGTTTCAGACCTTGCCCTGGAAGCAGAAAGACCCAAAGGTCTTCCACCGACTGCTCGATTTGGGTTTCGCCAGCTTCGCCACCGACTTCCCCGACGTTGCGATGGACGCGGTCCGCAGTTATTACCGGGCCCGGTGACGCACCAGAGGCGGATCGGGTTTGTTGGGCGTTTGAGAAGTGTCCGCGCCACCGCTGTTCTGCGGGCGGATTGACTTAGCCCCTCACAGTTGCTAGGTGTGAGCGGGTAGTCTGCGACACAACGATCCATCCACACCCATGAGAGCCACGACGAAGACCTACAGTTTGGCCGAAGCCCTCGGCGCAGCGTGCGAGACACGTTCCCTGGAGATCGGTTCCGGAGTTACGAGCGGTATACCCCGCATTTTCCGGCAGCACTTCGGCGATCGCTCAGCGGTCATCATCGCAGATCCGAACACCTATCCGGCGGCGGGGCGGGCGGTTGCTGACGCCTTCCGGACTGCAGGCCATCCGATGCTGGAGCCGTTCATCTTCCGCGCGCCTGACCTTCACGCCGAAACACGGTTTGTGGAGGAATTAGAGTCCTCTCTGCGCACGCACGAGGCGATTGCTGTCGCAGTCGGGTCGGGCACTATTAACGACCTGACCAAGCTGGCGTCTCACCGCGTTGAACGACGCTATCTGTGTGTTGCGACCGCGGCCTCGATGGACGGCTACACCGCGTACGGCGCCTCGGTTACCTCTCAAGGCGCCAAGCAGACCTTCTTCTGCCCGGCGCCGGTGGCTGTGGTGGCCGACCTGGACGTGATTTGCGCCGCCCCGGGGGAAATGAACGCATGGGGCTATGCCGATCTCATGGCCAAGTTTCCCGCGGGCGCGGACTGGATCGTGGCCGACGCGCTGGGTGTCGAGCCGATTCATCCGACGGCGTGGGCGATTGTCCAGGGGCGGCTGCGCGAGCTAATGGCCGATCCCGCGGGAGTTCGCAGCCGAAAGCCGGCGGCCATCCGCGGCCTGATTGAAGGGCTGATGCTGGGGGGATTTGCCATTCAGTCGTCGAAATCCACCCGGGCGGCTTCGGGCGCGGAGCACTTGTTCAGCCACATGTGGGATATGCAGCATCACACTCACAACGGCCAGGTCCCCTCTCACGGGTTCAAGGTTGCCATCGGCACGCTGGCGGTGACGGCGCTTTACGAACGCCTGCTGGCAACTGATGTGGATAAGCTGGACGTGGAAGCCTGCTGTGCTGTATGGCCGGATGAAAAGTCATTGGATGCGCGCGCGCGCGACTTGCTTGGCGAAGGCGCAATGGCGGTGGCGGCGGCGCGGGAGATGCGCGCCAAGCATTGCACGGCGGCGCAATTAGGCGAGCAGCTCAGACGGTTCAAAGCGATCTGGCCTGAGCTGCGCGCGCGAATACACGCGCAACTGCTGCCGCTGCCCACCTTGCGCCGGATGCTGCAGGATGTCGGGGCGCCAACCGAACCGGAGCAGATCGGCATCACGCGGCAGCGATTGCGGCAGACTTACTGGCAGGCGTCGTGCATCCGCCGCCGTTACATGGGTCTTGATTTGGTCGTGCGCGCCGGATGGCTGGATGCCTTCCTGGATGAAATCTTCGGCCCGTCAGGCCTGTGGCCCATCTCATGACACGGCAGCGTGCGGAGGTGGGATCGAGTGCGTAGCTTGCCCTGACAACGGCTGGGGGTTGCAGCAAGATCAGTTCGCCAAAACCCTGACTGGCGCACGGGGCTTGATCCGGCCAGGCAGGTCAGCCCGCTGAAGACTGAGTGGGCGTCGAGGCAAAGAGGGGGAGGAAAATCCGCACGAAGCCTGCCTGGCCGGATTCCGGCCCGACAACTTCCAGTGTGCCATGATGGGTTTCAATGATCTTGCGGCTGACGGTCAAACCGAGACCAAGACCGACCTGGCGCGTCGTAAAGAACGGGGCCGTGGCCCCCCGGGCGGCATCGGGCGTGAATCCGGTGCCGTTGTCGTGCACGGCGATCTGCAGCCCTTGCAGCCCATTGCCGCTGAACTCCATCCGCGAGCGCACCTCAACTCCGGGGTTGCCTGGATTTGCCTGGAGGGCGTTTAGCATTACCTCGGCCAGCGCATGCCTGAGGGCCGGGCGGTCGCCGGTGAGAATGATGGGGGTGCTGCCATGGTCGTGCTTTAGCTGCGCCGCTTTCGCGGGCAGATACTTGCAGGCCTCTTGATAGGCCTCCTTAATCAAAGGGGCGAGGGGGAAGGCTTCCTGCGACCCCAGTGTGTCGCGGGACAGAAACCGCATCTGATTGAGCAGACGCGTCACGCGGCTAACCCCGTCGGCCATTGCCACATTGAGAGAGGCGCGGAATTCGGGGTCTTTCCATTTATCCATGAGCAATTGCTGGTGAGTGGAAAGCGGGACCATCGCGTTGCCGACCTCATGCGTCAGGCGATCAGCCATCGTTTTGACCAGGCGAAGCTTGGCGGCCTCGATTTCCAGATGCTGCAGTTGTTCGCTTTGCGTCAGGTCTTCCGCCATCAGTAGCGCCGAAGCCGGCAGGCTGGCTTGCTGCCTTTGGAAGGGAACAATGTTGACGCGGTACACCGTGCGCGGCGAATCATCCCGCTCGTACTTGAAACTGGAGATCGCCGAGCCGGTCCTCAAGACTTGATAGATCTTGGCGCTTAGGGGTTGCGGCAGGTCGCTGAACTCCAGTTCGCCGCTCCGGCGCGCCGCGCGGCTGAAATATCGGCACGCCGTCTTGTTCGCATGGAGAATGGTCAGGTCACGGCTGACAACAACGCACGCGCTGCTGAGTTCCCGCAGGATTTCAGCCATCATTTCATGGTTGGACGCCAACTGGTCGTGGAGCCAGATGTTCTTGATGGCCAGCCCCAACTGTTCGAGGAAATGGAAGATAAGCTCCAGTTCAGCATTCACGAGGGATTCGCCCGTGATGCGCCCGTCGAAGACTGCCGCCCCCAGCACGGTGTCCCGGTCCAGGATAGGCACGGCCACCTGCGCCCCCAGCAACTCGAATTCATTCTGCGTCTCAGGATCATTGCGCGCTACTTCTCCGTTGCGCCGCAGGATGCGCCCGAGCCGATGGAGGTGCCCGCCGATGCCTCCCTCGAAGGACAGTTCGAAGTGCTGCAGCAAACCGCTTGATAATCCAAGGGAGGCAGCCGCGTGCAATCGCCGGCTTTCCGTCATCGCCGGGGCATTGCCAAAGGCAGCGAGAGGTTGTCGAAGGAATATTGCGGCGCGGTTGATGCCGAGAATCTCGCGCAGCAACTGGAGGAATTGCTTCAGCATTCCTTCGGTGTTCAATGAGTGCGTCAGGATGCCCGAGAAATTCCGCAGGATGCCCAGTGTCTGGACCGTGCCCGTCGCCGCGCCTTTGTCAGCCGGCATCGCGGCCGCCGGCATTGACGGCGGTGCCGCCCGTGGAATTGGCCGCGCCTTGGCGGGCGCCGGCCAAAGCCGGTCCAGCAGAGCCACGAGGAGGCGCCCGCGCACGGGCTTGGTCAGGATGTGCGTCGCGCCTTGAAGATAAGCTTCCTCCTCCCACTCCGGCTGTTTGGCGCCGGCATAAATGATGATGGGGCACCTGGGGGCTTTGCGACGCAGCTTCTCCAGCAACCAAATCCCCTGGACGCCGGTCAGTTCAAAATCCACGATGCAGGCTTCCGCCAGGCCGTGCGCCAGGAATGGCTCCGCCTCATCGAGGTTCGCTCCTTGCAGGACCCGGTAGTGCTCGGGATTGGTTCCAGCGCGAATTGCTTCGGCCAAATCCGGATGTTCGCCCAGAACCAGTAGCGTCCTCATCGCCTGATCCCTCCCGTGCTTTCTGGAAGTCTCCGGCGGTTGATCTGTAAACGCTGCGAATCCACGGAAGCATTAAGCGCTGTCGTCTCCCTCCGGGCAACTCTTAGTTTGTTGTCCCGCTGGAGGAGATTGGCACTCGAGGCTATCGTGCTCGCGACATCATTCATAGTTCCGCAGTCTGAACCGTTCTATCGTGGCTACCACAGTTAGCATTTCTGGGGGCCGAAGACAATAACGGTGACTACGGATATTGAGCTGGGAGGGTCACGCACTCCGACCCGGGGGTTCTCCGGGGCCGCATGAGTCATGACGCTGTCTTCGCAGGAAGTGGTCTCGGACGTGAAGAGTGCACTGCGACTTTGCGAGACGCCAGGTCAAGCAGCGCAAGTCCAGGGGGCCAAATGGCAACCCCCGGCGCTGTGTCGCTGCCGGGGGTGGCCGATGTGGAGGATTTGAGCCGAGTTGCTAGGACCCGGTGCTGACGATACGGAATCCTGCAGGGGCTCCGGGCCGCTGCCGAACCGTCAACAGGAACACCCTGCTGACGCTGGCTGTGCCATCGCTGACGGTAATCGTGATGTTGGCGCTGCCGGTTTGTCCCGGTTGCGGCGTAATTGTGACGGTCCGGTTGCCGGCGGTGCCCCCGAATACGATGCCTGAAACCGGCACAAGAGTCGGGTTGCCCGAACTGCCGGAGACGGTCAGGCTCGATGCTGCGGTCTCAGGGTCGCTGATGCTGAATGGGATTGCAGCAGTTGACGTGCTCGCCGCAATAACGCGGTTGGTAATGACGGAGATAGTCGGCGATTGGTTGACCTTGTTGACCGTTACCGTGAACGCCCGGGAGACGATGTTATTGCTGGCGCCCCCGTCATTGACCGTGACGGTGATGGTAGCGGAGCCGGACGCAGAGGCAACCGGGGTGAATCTTAGGGAACCGGTGGCGCTGGGGCTCGTGTAGCTGACGGTTGGCGTCGGGATCAAACCTGTATTGCTTGAAGTAGCAGTAACGGTCAGTGTCTGGGATTCGTTGGCCGCGCCCGAGCCAATGCCCGACAGGTTGACGGTCTGCTGGCTGGCATTCTCGTCAATGGTGAGGTTGCCCAGCGCGTTGAGCGTGGGCGCCTGGTTGACCGGTCTGACCGTGACCGTAAATGACCGGGAAATGATATTGTTGCTCGCGCAGCCGTCATTGACCGTCACGCTGACGATGGCCGAGCCATAGGCATACGCGACGGGAGTGAAGCCGATGGAGCCGGTTGTGTTGGGGCTGGTGTAGTTCACCGTCGGGTTCGGGATCAAGCCCGTGTTACTGGAGGCGGCGGTGACAGTGAGCGTCTGCGACTCGTTGGTGGCGCCCGAAGTGATGCCGGAGAGGGTGATGATTCGAAGGCCGGCATTCTCGTCAACCGTGACGTTCGCCAGCGCGTTAAGAGTGGGCGGTTGATTGGTTAGCTTGACGGGTATCAGGGCCGATATCTCGGTCGAGAAGTCACTTTCCAACCCGTCGGTATCCGTGGCCGTGGCGGCGAAAAAGTACGTCTTGCCCGCAACCAGATTGGAGATGGACACGGTGAGGTTTGCGCCGGCCGAAACGCTGTTGGTGTACGTGGCGCTGACCACGCCATAGTAGATCTTGTAGTTCGCGATGTTGGGGCTTTTGCTTGCGTCCCAGGCGAGCGTAACGCTCCCGGCGGCGAGGGAAGACAGCGGTGTGAGGGCACAGAGAAGGCCACTAATAAGACTGACCAGAGCCGCGCGTCTCCTGTAGAGAGAAGATGTTGAATACGACATATGCTGCCTCGCTCGACGCATAAACTCTGCCAATTCACCCTGGGCTGACCGCAGAGCCGGATCCAGATGTGGCACATGCCAATGAATGAGGCACAATACAGGCGCAGACCTGCTTATCCTTGCACGTTTGCAGGTTTGCAGCCTATATCCAGGGCACCCCGCAAATCCGCGTGTTATGAGCTATTGCAGGGTTCTCTGCCTTGGGCTGAGGGCTTTTCAGACAGCATGTCCTGTAAGAGAACAGGACCGGAAGGCGCAGGACCAGGATTGCGTCCGTGGCGATGCTGGAGAATATCCTGCGGGTGACACGGGACAGGGGCTGCCGAACAGGTCCTGGCAGTGCGCCCCCGTGACAACCTGGACCAAGTCCTGGGTGCAGAATTGGACGCAGATATGACGGCAGATATGACGGGCTTTCCTCGCGGTGTAGGGTATGCTAGGATACATTCGAAGAGCCCGAATGGCGGGACGCGAGAGCCGGAATTGAACCTGGAAGTAGAGAAGACGCATGAATACACAAGCTGGTTTGGAGCGGGCGCTAAGCTTCATCAACTGCCACTTGCAGCCGGGAGGCGCAGGCCAGGCCTCTCGCGAAGACGGTGTGCCGCGACGCGCTGTGACCATCTCCCGTCAAACCGGCTCCGGCGCGCACATCGTCGCGCAGAAAATTGCAGCCCACCTGCAGGCTCACGGCCCCAAGGACGCTGGCCCGTGGGCCGTGTTCGACCGCAACCTCGTGGAGAAGGTCCTGGAGGACCATAACCTGCCCCAACGCCTGGCGCGGTTCATGCCTGAAGACCGGGCCTCCGAGATCAGGGATATCATGGATGAGCTGTTCGACCTGCATCCGCCCTCCTGGACGCTGGTCCGCCAGACCACCGACACGATTCTCCGCCTGGCGGAGCTGGGCAACGTGATCCTCATCGGCCGCGGCGCAACCGTTATCACCGCCAAGCTGGACTACGTCTTTCATGTCCGGATTATTGGCTCGCTGGAGAGGCGGATTAAGCACGTGCAGGAGCTCGACCATTTCAGCCGGGCGACCGCGCTGGCCCGGATTACCCAGGAGGATCGCGGACGCAAGCGCTATCTGCGAAAGTACTTTGACGCAGACCCCGATGACCCGTTGCTCTACCACCTCATCATCAACACCGATGAGGTGCCTTACCAAGAAGCGGCCCGAATCATCGGCGATGCAGTGCTCCACCGCGCCTGATCCTTGGAAGTCAGCCAGCGGCGAGATCACATCCAGCCAGAACACCTCTGAGTCCGGCCCGCGGGCACCTTGCCCGCTTACCGTGGTCCGAACGGTTTAAGCGGGCCGGGGAAGGCGACGAGGTCGGAGCGCGTCTTGCCGTTCTCGGTGATGCGCGGCAGCGTATAGACCATCCCGTCTTTGCCGATCGTGATGGCGTTGACGTAGAGGGGCCGCTGGCCGTTCTCGTAGAAAACGGCGCCGTTGTCGGTGTACTTGCCGGTCTCAATGTTGTAGGTGACCAGGTGCAGGTTTTCGAGGCCTTTGGCTTCGCCCATCGCGGTCGTGGCCTTGCCGGTCAGGCGTTTGCCGTCAATGTAGATCGGGCCGCCGGTCAGGTAGTGGATGGTCTTGCCATCCGGGCCGAGCGCGAAGCCGAGGTAGCCGTAGCTGAACTGATCGAACATGCCGCAGCGCTTCGAGGGCTCGGAGGTAATACGGTCCAGCACCTCGATGCGCGGCACGCGCGGGTCGAAGCGGAATAGGTAGCCCGAGTTGCCGTGGACCGCGTAGATCATCTTGTCAGTCGGGCGCCAGAGGGTCTGCCGCCAGTTGTAGCCCATGTGGCCGGGGTTGGTCGGGTCGTACAGGCCGAAGTAGTCCTTCTTCATATCTTCGCCCTCGACGAGCGCGACAGTATCGGTGGCAGCGCTGTAGCGGAAGATGGTGCCTTCCGAGGTGGTAAAGTAGGCCGCCCCGTCCGCCTCGTCCACGGCGATGGAACGGCACACGGTGCGATAGTCCGCCCCCACACCGTCTTCGCCCAGGGCGCACATTTTGCCGAAGCTCTTTTGGTTCCGGGTCGCCAGGTCGTAGCGGTAGAAGATGCCGCTGGGCCACGTGAGGGCAAACATACGGCCGCGCTTCGCGTCCATGTTGAACGTCAGCACGCCCTCGCGTCCGGGGCAGATGCCGTAGTCCTCGAACTTGCCGGTCTTCAGCTCGTAAGAGAGGAGGTGGCCGCCCGGGTACGGCTTGTAGCCCGCCGGCGGAATGCCCAAGGTCTCCTTGCCCTCGACGATGCTATAAACGCCGACATGGGTGGCGAAGTAAAGTTTGCCCTTCATCTCGATGAAGTTGACGTGGCTCTTGCCTTGGGGGATGGCCTTGCTGCCTTTTTCGCCGCAGGCTTCGGTCAGGTCGCCCAAATCCTTGATCTGCTGCGTCCTGGGGTCGAAGCAGAACATCCGGGCGCCCTGGTCAATATTCTCCGAGCTGAGGCAGTAATAGATCCTGCCATCGCTGCCGGTGCCCATGGCGTTATAGCTGTCGTGCCCCAGGGCAAAGCCGGAGTTGTAGGTCTTGGCGATGATCTTCTTGCCCTGGTAGGATTTGCCGTCGGGGACGACGAGTTTTTGAGCGTCCCCTTCGGCGCCACAGGCGAGGGCGGTGGCAAGCAGGAGCAGGGTGAAGCAGTTGAAGAGGCTAAATGAGTTAAGGGAGTCAGGTGCTTTCATCATATATTAGATTGGTTCCTGCGACATTAAATAGGAGGGCGAGCGTCCACGCGAGCCCAAATTTATGGGGAGAGATCGGGGCTCACGGGGATGTTCGCCCTCCCGGACTTGGGTTGGGGGGGAATCGGCTCGTGCGACTTGCGGCCATAGACCTTCTCGTAGGCCCGGCAAAACGGGCAGAGGCCCTCGCAGGTCTTCACCAGACTGGTTTGGGTGATTCTGACGGCAAAGCGGAGCCAGTCAAACGGAATCCAGCCGTCGGCTTGGTTTTGATTGGCCAACGGCGCGCGCCCCGGTTTAGTATGACCAAATGAGAGTCGGTCTTTGCGGGCTTATAGTGATGACCGGGCTGGGCATCACCCTCCTGGTTTCCTGCGGTCAAGCGGACCGGTCGAAGGCCGTGGGCAAAATGGAAATGGCTGAACGCCCGGTGCGCGTCGTTCGCGCGGAAGCGCGGGCGATACCGCGAGCCATTTGCGCCACCGGGTCGCTGGCGGCCCAGGAACAGTCCACGCTCAGCGCCAAGGTGACCGGGCGCCTGGAGCGGCTGAATGTGGACATCGGCAGCGTGCTGCGCAAAGGCGACCTGGTGGCGCAGATTGAGCCGCGCGATTACGAACTGGGCCTGCAGGAGGCGGCGGCGGCGCTCGCGCAGGCGCGCACGGCGCTGGGGCTGCCGCTGGAGGGAGACGACGACCGGATCGAACTCGAGCGCGTGACCGCCGTCCGGCAGGCCAAGGCTGTGCTGGATGAAGCGGGCCAGAACCGGGAACGGATCAAGAGCCTGTCGGCCTCAGGCATCGCTTCGCAGGCGGAGGTGGACACGGTCGAGGCCGCCTACACGGTGGCGTGGGCGCGTCACGAGGCGGCGTTCGAAGAGGCCCGGGGACGGATGGCGACGGTCGCGCAACGGCGGGCGGAATTCGAGCTGGCCCGCAAGCGATTGGCCGACGCCTCGGTGCGGGCGCCCTTCGACGGCGCGGTTCAAGGCCGGCCGGCGACCGTCGGGGAGTACGTCGCGGCGGGCACGCCCATCGTTCAGTTGGTCAAGACCGATCCGCTGCGGCTGCGGCTCGATGTGCCGGAGCGCGAATGTAT
>CAZHEW010000092.1:0-9597 GCA_964531815.1 uncultured Verrucomicrobiota bacterium | reverse complement strand
AGTCAAACCCGCAACCAAGTAGTCGCTTATGAACACCCTTGACAATCAATCCCCCAGGCAAACAGAGGTGAACAACGTGCAGGCTCACTTTGACGCGCTGCAACACTTGGTCGTGTCCATCCTGATCTTGGTAGTCGTGATTAGCGGCACGCTGAACATCTACTTTTTGCGGCAATGGAGAACTGTGAGCAAGGATCTTGCGGCGATTCGGCCGCAAGCCACGAAAATGATCGCCGACTACCAGAAGACCAGTGCGCCCTTGATGAATGATTTCGTCAAGAAACTTACTGATTACGGGCGGACTCATCCGGACTTTGCGCCGGTGCTGGCCAAATACAATCTGCAGACGACCGCGGCCACTGGCGCGACCGCAGCGCCCCCCGCCTCCCCAGTTCCTGCGTCAAAGAAGAAGTAGGCTCGCGCTCGGATGATACCACTTTGGTGGACAGGCCCAGCCGCGCGTTGCGTGTGAAGCGGTACTCTCGGCGGCAACTCGGCAGGCTTGGTTGCGCTGTCGTGTGGCCCCGGTAAGTTGCGAAGCCGTGCTTGGAGGGAGACTGTCTAAACGCCCCGCAAAGAGAAAGATAAAGCCTTTCGTGTGGAATAGCACGGAGCTGAAGGGTAGCAGGGAACTACTCTGCCAAGGCCAAATCCATGGGGTGCCTTGTTACTTTTCAATCATCGCTCGAAACCGGCTAAACAACCCCGTCGAATCGTGCGGTCCAGGGGACGCTTCGGGGTGATATTGCACGCAGAAAATGGCTTTGGTCTTGTGACGCAAGCCTTCCACCGTTTGATCGTTGAGGTTCAGGCGGTCCACAACCACATCTGATGGCAGGCTCGCGGGGTCCACCGCAAAACCGTGGTTTTGCGCGGTGATTTCTACCTTTCCAGATTCCAGGTCTTTGACCGGTTGGTTGCCGCCGCGGTGGCCGTACTTAAGCTTAAACGTCCTTCCGCCGAATGCCTGCCCGAGAATCTGGTGACCGAGGCAGATCCCAAAAATCGGCATGCCAGTCTTGATGAGATCGCAGACCGCCTGTACGGCATAGCCAAGCGCTGCCGGGTCGCCTGGCCCGTTGGACAAGAAAACACCTGCGGGTCTATACCGCAGCGCCTCGGCGGCTGTGGCTGTCGCTGGCACGATCTGGACCCTGAAGCCGTGTTGACGGAGCCGGCGCAGGATGTTGTACTTCATCCCGTAATCGTAGGCCACAATCGGAATATCTGCGGGCGGCAGCGGTTCATGCCCTGCCTGCACCTCGGTTGGGGCCTGCCCCTTGACCAGTCTGAAGTTCGCGTTTTGTTCGTCTCCTGGATCCCACAGAAAGGGTTCCTTATGGCTCACCTCTTTCACGTAATCCACACCGGCCAAACCCGGCCATTCCTTTGCCCGTTGCACGGCCTCGGCATCGGTGATTGGCTCCGTCGAGATGAAGCCGTTGAGCGCACCTCGTACGCGCAGCTTGCGAGTCAGAGCCCGGGTATCAAGGCCTTGAATGCCCGGAATACCGCTTTGCTCGAGGTAATCAGCCACGCATGACTCTGCGCGCCAGTTGCTAACGACCGGCGAGAGTTCACGAATCGCAAATCCCGCCACGTGCGGACGCCGCGATTCGACGTCCTGCTCGTTTACGCCATAGTTGCCGATAAGGGGATACGTCATCGTAACGATTTGTCCCTTGTACGAGGGATCGGTCAGAATCTCCTGATAGCCGGTCATCGACGTGTTGAAGCAGACCTCGCCGCAGGCTGAGGCGCGCGCGCCAAAGCCTGTACCGTGAAACACGGTACCATCCTCTAGGGCTAGAATCGCCTTCATCGTAAGTCCCCGCCGGTCAGGTCGTTGCTAGATCGCTTGGCTCAACCCATGCCTTCCTCCCGCCTACAATCGTAGCGACAGCTTTGCCCCGTAGAGTCCAGCCGTAAAAGGGGCTGTTCAGGGCTTCGCTGGCGGTGTTAGCCACTTTGAATACCCACTCGCGGTCCGGGTCAAACACCGTAACATCAGCTACCGCACCGACGCTGAGCGTCCCTCCTGGCAGATGCAACCTTTTGGCGGGTGCAATGGTGAATTTCGCGATCACATCCGCCAGGCTAAGCCGGCGGGTGTGGTAAAGCTGCATCAGCGAAAGTGCCAGTTCGGTCTCCAGTCCCGCGATGCCGAACGGCGCGTAATCAAATTCCACTTCCTTCTCATAGTCGCAATGCGGCGCGTGGTCGCTGCACAGGATTTCGAGCGTGCCATCCGCCAGACCCTCGAGGATGGCTGCCCGATCCCGCGCTGAGCCCAGCGGGGGATTCACCTTGAAGTTCGTGTCGTAGGCCGGCCAGGTGGGCTGAGCCCTGCCGCTCGAACCTGGCCCGAGAACGTCCTTGCCGTCCGTCTCCAGGAATTTCTCGGTGCCCGCCACCGCCGCATCTGTGAGCGTAAAGTGATGCGGGCAGGCTTCGGCGGAAATCGGCACCCCGCGCCGCTTCGCCTCGCGCAGCAACCGGACGCTCCCAGCGGCGCTGATATGCTGACAGTGCACCTGCGCTCCCGTCATTTCAGCCAGCAGAATATCCCGCGCGACCATTGCTTCCTCACCTGCTGCTGGCCAGCCCCGCAGCCCCAGCACCGTGCTCCAGTAACCCTCGCGCACCACTCCGTCGGTCACCAGCGAGTAATCTTGGCAATGGTCCAAAACAGGTAGATCGAACATCTTCGCGTATTCCAGCGCGCGCCGCATGAGTTCGTTGTTCTGCACGCAATGACCATCATCCGTGATAGCCACGACCCCGGCTTTCTTAAGCGAGCCGATGGGTGCCAGTTCTTCCCCGGCGAGGCCCTTGGTGATAGCGCCCGCGACATAGACGTTGACGACGCCCTGTCGGGCGGCACGCTCGTGAATCAGCGCGACCGTTCCGGCATTGTCCACCGCCGGGGAGGTGTTGGGCATACAAACAACCGAGGTAAATCCCCCGCGCGCAGCCGCCGCAGTGCCACTGGCGATGGATTCCTTGGCCACCTGGCCCGGTTCACGCAGATGCACATGCATGTCAATCAGTCCCGGGCAAACCACCCGCCCACCAAAGTCCATCCGTTCAGTGTCGGCGGGTGCCTTGCCAGCCGCATCCGGGCCGACTGCAACAATCTTCCCTTGGCAGATAAGCACATCAGCGGGGGCATCGAGGTGGTTGGCAGGGTCAATCACCCGTCCTCCGGAAAGCAGCAGCGAATTCATTAACTACAGGGTACAGAACTGCTTCGGGAGTTCAAGTTCAGTCCTTTGTTGCCGGCATTGACTTTTTGCATTCTGTCATTAATACTTGCTTCTTGTTGGCGCGGGTGTAGCTCAATGGTAGAGCTCCAGCCTTCCAAGCTGGTCACGTGGGTTCGATTCCCATCACCCGCTCCATACCACAATCAACCAATAGAATCAATGGTTTGCTGCATCACACCCACTGGGAATGGAGCATCCTACAACACTATCCTACAACAAGTGCAAGGCCGTTTAACCTTGTCCAAGCCCCGGCTTCGATGCCCGCCCGGTACTCCCTGCTAAGCAATCTGGCGCCGACTACTGAACAAACGTCTAGTGCCCCCGAAAAGGGGTGTTCCAGCCACCAAGGCACGCCAGACCATGCATCTTATGCGGCCAGCCCCGGAAAGCTCGCCGTAACCCGCGCCCGGCACCGGA
The DNA here is from genome assembly GCA_964531815.1 of uncultured Verrucomicrobiota bacterium. GTDB lineage: Bacteria > Verrucomicrobiota > Verrucomicrobiia > Limisphaerales > UBA8199 > UBA8199. The sequence goes on along the minus strand of CAZHEW010000092.1, from coordinate 5,914 downwards.
GCAGCGGCTTTGGCGCGTTCTGGTGGCGAGGGTGAGATTGTGGCGCGGCAGGGCATCCGGCCTGGATCATCCGGGGCAAGAGTCGCCAGAATCGCACAGCGCAACCCCGGCAAGGTGGGTGAGCATCTGAGCAACCGACACGCGCAGGGGCAGGAGGCGCGCTTGAGCTTTGGCCCGGCGATTGTGACGGCGCCACGGACGGCGCCAGCCTGACGGCGACCAGCGGGGGGACCGTTCAAGACAGAGCGAAAAGATTTTTGAAAATAGTTCTTGCAATACCAAAGCAGCTTTGCTATTGTAAGCGCGTGATAGTGAAAACACTCTTTCCAAAGCCGAACAAAAAGGCCGTGCCAAGCCATTTGGAAAGAGTAACTAACCAATGGCAACCCGCTGAAACGGGCGGCACGGCCCAGCAAAGAGTAACACATGACCGCACGATCATTAAAGGTCGAAATTGCCGGGGATTTCTTCCGGCGCAAAACATATCCCAAAATCCGGTTGCAAGGCCAGTGGTTGGCCAAGCTAGGATTTCCTCCCGGCAGCCGCGTTGCGGTTGTTCCAATGGCGGCAGGAGAAATTACACTCAGGGTAGAAAGGCCGACACCATGAACGCGAACGGCCAAGACCTGGGGGACATCTTCGACGAACCCATCGCCGTTTATACGCGCAGGCAGGCCATCGAAGACGGCGTCCTGGCGGACTTGATGCAACCGGAAACGATTAGCCTGGTCCGGGAAGCCGGGTTCAAGTTCCCGGTTGCCATGACGGCGGGAGCCTGGGCGGAAGCGGTCGGCGGCCTCGACGGCGAGGAATTGCCGGCGGGTCAAAGCATCAGGGGCCGGCTATGGGATGTGCTGATGGGCTTGCGATGGGCGATCAAGGGGGCGAGCCAGACAGACCGAGTGCATTTCCGCGTTGCGGTGTCCGGCAAGCTGGTTGAGCTTTGGGCGGCGTGCGGGCCAGGCGACGACGCGGAGCCGGTCATCACGATCATGCTTGAAGGCGAAGACTGAACCGGATTAGAAACCAAGCCCGCGCTATCGTCCAGATGGCGCGGGCGCTCCAAACGCAAGACGATGAAAGCAAAGCTGACACCGCCCCCCGCCGTGCGAAAATGGTATGCGCAGATCGGCAAGCTGGGCGGCAAATCGAGAAGCCCGGCCAAGCTTCGGGCCATCGCCGAGAACGCCAGGAAGGGAGGCTGGCCGAAGGGCAGGCCACGCAAGGTTCCGAGCGCCAGTGCGTGACGACGACCGACGGCACCGGCCAGAGCCTGCACACCGGCTGACGAGGGGCGCTCCTGGGGCTCGGCTAAGGAATCTCTTTTCCCACGGCCGACCGTCTCCACACCCCCCAGGGGGCATCCCGGGATTTTGGGCGTGGGAGGTGGTAGTAGAGTCCCCCCCTTGTAACCCTCGCCCCCATCCCCCCAAACATGCGCCAATCATTCATTTTCGGGGGGTTCATGGGCTTTGAATGGTATTGCAGGGTAGGCAGTCGGGGATGCGGCAAAGGCCAGCGATGAAGCGCTCGACCAGCTTGCGTTCACGCTCATGCGATGCAACCCTTAACCTATGCGCTTCAATTCGCTGAATGCCCGCGAAATGGCCGCTCGTTCCGTTGCCGCTCGTAGGGCGGCGGAGGCCGAGCGGAGTGCGAGAGCCGCTTCCGTCTCGCTGCAAGCGATACCGCCAGCGGATACAGACCCAGGAATCAGCGTCGCGTGCGTACGCGCGAGGCTTGAGACCCTTGACGCCTTGATGTCCAGGGCTAAGACTGACCGGGAGTGGGATAATCTGACCCGGGCCTTCGACCGCCTGTTTCGAGTTTGGTGCACGTTGACCGCGACTCCCGGCCCGGGCAACCGCAAGCCCCCACCTGTGCGTCAGCGCGCCCACGCAACTCTGTTCCTGGACCCGCAGCCCGTGCCCGTGGGGGAGCGCGAGTGGTCGCCCATGAGAGACAGCCCAGCGGCGCCCAGCGCCGAGCCAGTGCCGATTGAGGTTGCATTGCGCCATCACCCCGCTCGACTCTCAACAAACCCAGCCTCGGCGACGCCGCCCAGCCAAAAGCCCGGCTGAGTCACGCAACCACTGAGCACACCCTTTCGGCAGGGCCGGGCTGATGCTCCGGGCACTTCTATGCAGATCAACGTGCTATCGAGGATTGTGCGGCAGGCAGGGGCTAGCTGATGTCGGGCACAGGGAGTGCTACATAATCTTCGTGGTAGCGGCAGTGTCGCCGTTTTGGTTGCTTTGGGGACACTTCGCGCTGGAATTGAGACAATGGAAAGGGCCAAAGGCTACATTACCGCCAAGGCGCGGCGGGCGAGCTGCAACCGCAGCATCGCCAGCCTGACTGACGGCTAGAGCACGGGTCGCCATGAACGCCGACACGATTGAGCTGATCCTTTACGCCTACATTGTCGTTGCGATCGGCGCTAGTATTTGCATTGCGTCTAGTCTGGAGCAACGGCTGAAGGCACGCCTGCCTGCCACGCGTCCGTACCGGTGGGGATTCTACAACGGATGCATGGGAGTGGCCTGCGGTCCCCTGGCGGCGGCGACCGCACTTGGAATGGCGGTGACTGGCCTAAATGGGAATGGGGAGGCTTTCGGCTGGTGCTTGGCCTATACAGTCTTGCTGGCGGCCTACACCGTCTGCGGCTGGTTCATTATTCGGCGCAAGCGGTGGGCATGGGTGCTCGGCACCATACTGAGCGGCACCGGCCTCGTTTGGATCATCAACTACATTTACGGTCGTAACCGGTGGGCCGAGTTCGGTCAGCAAAGCCCGGAGTGGCACGCGGAGCCGCCGCCTCCCGCGGTTTCTGCCGCCGGCACCAAGCCGAACTTGGAGCCGGAACTCATGGCTGCGCTGGCGACTAAAGGCGCGGCCATTCTGGAATCCGGCATCCACGATTTCGACAAATGGAGCGCGAAGCTCCTGGGCGACCTTGGCGGGACGGTAGCCGGCAAGGTGCAGGCTGGCTTGCGCCAAATTTACGATGTGTCTTGTGAGGAACTGCGAAGGCGGCAAGGCAGCCTTCAAGCGACCGAGGGTTCTCCTGTACCTCCTGATCCGTCTGTGGGGAGGCAAGCGAACGGCGACACCGGACAGGCTCGTCCTGTGGCCGTCGCTGAGCCAGGGGCGGAAGCGCCACTGGTTTGCGCACAAACAAACTCGCAACCTTCTGACGAGCTGCCCCGGCAAATCCTTGCGCCAATGGGGCCGCGTCCAAAGTGCCAGACGCGAAGGCTCGCGGTTGGCGTAGCTGCCGCTCTCGCCATTATTGCGGGACTGGTCGCTGTGTGGATTTTGCGGGGCGCACGGCAAGCCCCCGTTCTCCAGGCAGCGGCGAAGGCCGAAACCTTCAGTTGGGAAGACTTTACCCTGATAGAAGACGCGGCGGACAGTCTGGAGGATTTGCGTGTGCGGGCGCAGAAAGGGGACGTCCAAGCCCAAGTTAGCCTCGGTGGCGACTACCTTATGGGCGGTAGGGGTTCGCAGGATTTTGCCGAGGCAGCCTATTGGCTTCGGAAGGCCGCAGAACAGGGCGACCCACATGCCCAGCACTGGCTTGGCAGTATGTACGAAGATGGAAAAGGCGTGCCCCAAGACTCTATCCAAGCAACCGAATGGTACCGCAAGGCGGCTGAGCAGTGGCGGAGGGCCGCTGAGCAAGGAGACCCCTCTGCGCAGACCAACCTCGGTAGCTTGTACGAGGATGGGCGGGGTGTTCCCCAAGACTACCGAGAGGCGATTAAGTGGTATGAGAAGGCAGCACAGCAGGGGTGTAAATTGGCGGAAACCATGCTGGGCGGTTGTTGCTTCCGATTGGGTTTAGATTACTACTACGGGAAAGGCGTCCCCATTGACCGGGCCGAGGCAGCCAAGTGGTATCGCAAAGCCGCCGAACAAGGGAAGGCCGTCGCGCAGTACTGCCTCGGCTTGTGCTACGACTACAACTACTTGCAGGAGCCTCGCTCCAATTCGGATCCCAGCTTTCGGCCAGACTATTCAGAAGCAGCGAAGTGGTATCGCAAAGCCGCCGAGCAAGGGGACGCCGACGCGCAGCACGCCCTCGGTAGGTTGTACATGGGCGGGCGGGGTGTTCCCCAAGACCTCACGGAGTGTGCCAGGTGGTGTCGCAAAGCGGCGGACCAGGGGTTGGCAGAAGCGCAGCTTATTCTGTCGACATGTTATTGGGCCGGACTAGGTGTTCCCAAGAATGATATTGAAGCCTACAAATGGTGTAATCTCGCTGATGCCCAAAGACATAAGGATGCCGCAGGGTGGAGAGACTTGATTTCTGAGCGAATGTCGCGCGCGGAGATTGCGGAGGCTCAGCGCCGCGCCGCTGCGTTCGTGCCGAAGGAGGAAGGCGGCGGGGGCGTGGCTGGTGACACTTGGCCCGCTCCTGGAGATGCCGAAGGGAGAAAGTTTGTTGGCAGTGGTTTCTTTGTCACAGATGACGGCTATTTTGTCACTTGCGAGCACGTGGTACGAGGGGCGACTTCAATGCAGATCAAGTCTGCCAGGGGTTCGCTTCCTGCCAGACTGATCAAGAAAGATAGGACAATTGACCTTGCTCTGCTGAAAGTGGACGGAGCGTTTCGGGCGCTGCCAGTGGCCGCACAGCCGCGCGTCAAATTAGGTGATGCGGTGTTCACCATCGGTTTTCCAAATCCACAGGTCCAGGGCGTGGAACCGAAACTGACGCGGGGGGAAATCAGCAGCATGGCGGGTGCCTGGGACAATCCGCGCTGTTTCCAGATCAGTGTGCCAGTGCAGCCGGGTAACTCCGGGGGCGCGTTGGTGGACGAGTGCGGCAATGCGGTTGGGGTGGTGACATCCCGGCTGGATGATGTTGCGACCTACCAGGCCAGCGGGGCATTGCCACAGAACGTCAATTATGCGGTGAAGGGCGGGTTGGTTTACAGCTTCCTCAGCGGCGTGCCCGAGTTGTCCGGCAAACTTAAAGCGCCGCGCACAGCGAGAGACCGGGAAGCGGCGTCCGGGGCCGCCGAGCGTGCGGCGGTGCTGGTGGTGGCGAAGTGAGGCGGCGGGCGTGGAACGGATAGACCGAAGGCTGAAATGGGGCTGGTGATCGTGGTGGTGGTGCACTCGGGCTGGAACACCCCCGGCTGCTGGCTCATCCCTTGGGCTCGAATACCTCAGTTGGTGGGGTTGGTTGGCATCGGACGCAGCGCAGCCCGTATCTACGCAGCAAGACCTTTAGGGCGGCGCGTAGCCTGTGCTCCGGTGGAAAGGGCCAGCCGCTTTCGAGCGGTCGGAGTGTCAGCGCGAATAGCTGCTTCGGTCGCTTCCTCAACGCTGATACCTCGCCGGCCTGGCCGCTGATCGCTGATGCACCCCTATAAGGGGGTGCTTCATCAGCGCTCACAGCGCCCGCCCGCACAGCGTTAGGGAAATTCCTCATGCCTGCCTTAACGCTTCCTTAACGCTTTTCCTTAAGGCTCTGGCTTGGTGTGAGCCAGACCACGGCGCGGCCTTTGTCCATTAGTTCAAGGTGGCTCGGCATATCTCACAGGTGCAAAGCCGGTAGGCGCGAACTGGGCGCTCGAATTGGTCAAGCTCAAGGATGGTGTGTCCTCTCCGATAGGCTTCCTGCTGGATTGGTCCCCATTGGTTCTCGCTCACAGTGACAATGACATTGCCCGGCTCGAAGCTAACTTCGGCCAGGGGGATTTCATGTAGCGGCGGGCGGGTCATGGTAGGTGCCTGCTGCAATCAATTTCCGGCAGGCTTGATGGCTGCCACCTGCTGCTGCCGAATACTAAAGTATATTCGGCAGGCAGGCAGGGTGGCTTCAAGGCAGCCTGCCGAGAAATGCCGAGGTAACTGCTCAGGTAGCCGCCACTGTGGCGCTACACCATACACCACTGAGCTA
>CAZHEW010000091.1:0-9614 GCA_964531815.1 uncultured Verrucomicrobiota bacterium | reverse complement strand
TCGTTACACCCGCTTCCTGGATGCGCCGGAAGACCGGCGGTTGGGGCCTTCGGGGAGGGGGTGCTTGTCCTCAAAGCCTTCAGCGACAGCCTCCCGCATGCGCATGTAATGGAACAAGTACTGTTGGGCATAGCCGGCGCACGGCCCAAAGTGCTCGGCGGCGAAGCGGTGCAAGCGCGCAGCGCCCACCCGCCGCCGCGGGAAATAGAATTGGCGCAAGGCCTTCATTACCCAGACATCCACCGGAAAGGCAGACGGAAAGCCATAGCCAAAGAGCAGGACACAGTCGGCAATCTTCCGCCCCACGCCAGGCAAACGCATTAGCTCCAGGCGTGCAGATTCCATTGGCAAGCCGCGGAGGCGCGCGAGATCGAATTGGCCGTCTGCAACCTGGCGCGCAGTCGCGAGCAGGTAGGGCGCGCGGAAGCCCATGCCGCAGGCGCGCAATCCGGCCTCGGTGGCGCGCGCCAGGCGGGCCGGGGACGGGAAGGCAAAAGCAGGCGCAGAGCCCGGCGGCACGGCCAGCGGCCTGCCGTAGCGTTCGCACAGCACGGCGACAACCTGCCGGATCTGCACGATCTGCCTGGCGGAGGACAGGATGAAGGAAGCCAGGCATTCCCACGGGTCCTGGCGCAGCAATCGCAAGCCGCGGCAAGCGGCAACCGCCGCGCGCATGGGCTCGTCATCAGGAAAGGTGCGCAGCACCTCGCGCAAGTCAGTGGCCAGTTGCAGGTAATGCGCCAGCCAATCCCAGTCGGGAACGGGCTCCACGGTCTCCGCCCGAAGCCGGCCCGCACCGGCCTCGAGCCGGACCCAGCGGCCGCCAACCACGCCGACCCAGACCGGGTCGCGCCATTGCCAGCGAAAGGCCTGGCCGCACGTGAGCGTGGCGGTCAGATCGTAGTCGCAGAGCGGGAAGGTTGCTGTCGCTTCCAGGCCGTTCACCGGAGATCGCGGCAGGCGAAGAGTTGGAGCCGGCGCAACACCTGGCCGCCATAGAGCACGTTGCGCACGCCCAGAGGCGTCACCGACTCGAAGGCTTGCTCCAGGTCCGGCGGCGGTGGCGGAGCGTCCTGCTTTCTACTTCCAAACTCGCGCACGAAGATCGCATTCTGTCCCTTGCGATTCTCATAGCCGGGCCAGAAGAAGAACTGGTTCCTTGGCGTTGGCCTGGCCCGGTAGAAGACCAGCGGCTCTTGCGTAACCGCGGCCTTGGCTTCAGGCAGGTAGAAGGAAATCTGGCCCACCATGCCATAATGAGCGCCGATGATGAACACGGGCTTGCCCTCCGCGAGCAATTCCCGCCGCGCCTCACCCACGACCCATGCGACCTTGTCCCATTCCCGCACCCGGCGCAGCGGGTCCAGGCTCACGGGCAGCCGCCGGCCGGCGAACTCCTTGACCAGGTCGGTGTCGTGCCCAAGGATCACGACGGCAAATCCCAGTCCGAGCCCGGCCAGGAGCCAGGCTTTGATCCTCGCCGAGCCGAGCCGCCACTGCGTATCCCAGTAGATGACCATGAAACAGAACAAGGGCAGAACCGCGGGCGCGATCCAGTTCGGCAGCACGCGCGAGCGAAACGAGTGCAGCAGGTACGCCAGAAAGAGCGGCGCGCCCATGCTGAAGAAGAAGACCAGCCGCGGGTCATGGCGGCCACGGCGCCAAAAGGCGGCCGCGGCCCAGATGGTGGCGCCAAAGAAGACCGGGTTGAGCAGGCCAATCTCGGCGCCGAGGAATTCGCCCAGGTACCTGAGAGTCGGTCGCCAGGCATGGCCGGCTCCCGCGCGTTCGGCCACGTGGGTGACGGTGATCCAGTCATGCTGCCAGTTCCAGATCAACACCGGCAGCGTGCACAGCAGGTTGATTAGCAGGGCAAGATAGGGGCCCGGCCGGCGCAAGTGCTTGCGCGCGGGGGGCCAGAGCGCAAAGAACACCGCCCAACAGAGCAACTGGAACAGCCCGGTGTACTTGCTCAAGAACCCCAGGCCCATCCAAAGGCCGACCCACAACCAGGGGCGGGTGCCGGCGTTGTCCTGCAGCGCCTGCCAACCGGCCACCATCGCCGCCGCCCAGAACAAAACGGACAGCGGATCAACGGTCATCAGGACGGCGCCCGCGGACAGCAGCAAGGTGGCGCTTGTGATGAGCAGCAGGAAAAGGCCCGCGCGGGCGTTCACTTCGCGCGCGAAGAACCGCAGCAGGACAACGCTGAGCACCGCGGCGATCACCGGCGCAAAGAAACGCACGCCGAAAGCCGTGTCGCCCCACAGCAGGGTGCCCAGGAATTGCGTGTAGGCAATCAGCGGCGGCTTGCTGTAATAGGAGAGCGCCAGGTGCTTGGACCAGATCCATTGATAGGCTTCGTCTTCGCTCAGTTGAATGGTCCCGCTGGCGATGTAAACCAGCCGCGCCAGCAGGCAGATCGCGATCCAGACGTAGCCAAGCCGGAGCCAATGCTGGTCAACCGTGGCGTGCGGCACGCCGGAAGACACATGCGATGCAGGGGCCCGCACCTTGCAGGCATTCTGAGGCGCCAAGGCACGGGAGCCAGCAACAGGCACCGGGTCGCCGTCGGGGCGAGGTTTGGGATCGAGCAGACAAGGCAATGCCTGCCACCAAAGGGGGAACCACCTTCGCCCCAGCCGCTGCCAGAGGGCATTCAGGGACCAGACGCCCGCCGCGGCATACCCCGAGCCGAGGATGGCCCCCACGAGCACATCGCCGGGATAGTGGCTGCCGTTGTAAACACGGGAAAAGCCAACCAGCATCGCCACGGGCAGCATGAACCGTAGGCTGCGGCGATAGTAGATGAAGAGAACCATCGTGGCGGCGAACCAGTTGGCGGCATGCGCCGAGGGCAGGCTGACCTTGTCATCCATCTTCGGTGGGGCCATTTCTGCTGGCGGCGCGACGCTGAGGTCGCGGCCCGGACGGCGGACATCAGGCAGGACGGCATTGGGCCGCGGACGCTGGAGGGCACGCTTGAGGGGGTTGCAGACGAACCCGTCGCCGAGCGGAACGATCAGGGCCAGCATCAGCAGGCAGATAACACCCCGCGCACGGCCTTTCCAAACCAGCAGCACCGCCGCCAGCAGCAACAACGGGAAGAAGAACCCGTTGCCGCTGGCAAAAGGCATCACCTGGTCGAAGACCGGATTAGCCAGCCTGAGGTTGATGAACCGGAAGAACCCAAGATCCAGGGTTTGCAGCCAGTGCATCAGGCAAACCTTCGCTCAGTAAACAACGAGCGACCGGACCGGGTAGTCTTTAAGTTTCTGCCGGCCAGCCAGGAATTTGAGCTCGATGAGGAAGGAGATTTGGAGAATGCGGGCTTCCAATCGGCGCACGAGCGCGGCCGCCGCGGCCGCCGTGCCGCCGGTGGCCAGCAAATCGTCAATGAGCAGCACACGGCTGCCCGGTTCGAGGGCGTCCACATGCACGGCCACGGTCGCCGTGCCGTATTCGAGGTTGTATTCCTGCTCGTGGGTGCGGTAAGGGAGCTTGCCCTTCTTGCGCACAGGCACAAGGCCCGCCTGGAGTTTGACGGCCGCGGCGGCGGCGAAGATGAAGCCGCGGGCGTCAATTCCCACCACCGCATCCACGTCGCCGGGCTTGAACTGCTCGGTCAGCAGGTCAATGCTGCCGGAAAAGAGCCGCGCATCGGCGAGCACTGGCGTGATATCCTTGAACTGGATGCCGGGCTTGGGAAAGTCGGGGATATTGCGAATCGCCTTCTCGATGTCGGCGGGTGTTGGGCGCGGTTGGTTCATTCCTCCTCTTTAGCTGACTTGGCGTCTCAATCGTTTGGCCGGTTCAGGCCCTGGCGGCCTCCATCTTCTCGATCATCTTGCGCAGTTTCTTCAGGGCGAGGTTCTGAATCTGGCGCACGCGCTCGCGGGTCACGCCGAACTTGGCGCCGACTTCCTCGAGGGTCTGCTGCGGACCGCCTTCCAGCCCGAACCGGGCGCGCAGGATGGTCGCCTCACGGGGGTCAAGGGTCTTGACCATTTCCCGCAGCATGCTCACGACTGTCTTGTCTTCGAGCTGTTGGTATGGCGTTTCGGCGCTCTCATCCTCGACGACCTCCGAGAAGTTGTTTGAGTCTTCATCCCCGATTGGGGCATCAAGCGAAGTGGGCCGCACGGCTGCCATGCGCATTTGCGAGACCCGGGCGGCGCTTATGCCCAGTTCTTCGCCCAACTCTTCGTCGGTCGGTTCGCGGCCCAGCTCTTCCTGCAACCGCATGGAGGTGCGGCGCATCCTGGAAATCTTGTCCACCAGGTGCACCGGCAAGCGGATCGTCTTGGATTGGTTGGCCAGGGCGCGCTTGATGGATTGTTTGATCCACCACGAACCGTAAGTGGAGAGCTTGCCCCCCTTGGCCGGGTCGAAACGCTCGACGGCTTTCATGAGCCCGATGTTGCCCTCGCTGATCAGGTCGAGCAGAGGCAGCCCAATGCCCTCGTAATCGCGGGCGATCTTGACGACGAGGCGCAGGTTGGCCTTGATCATCTGCTCGCGCGCCTTCTTATCACGCCGCTTGATGCGCGCCGCCAGCCTGACTTCCTCCTCCGGGGTTAGCAGCTTGACCTCCCCGATTTCGCGCAGGTAGAGCTTGATCGCCGTGTCGCCGTCATAACCCGATCGCTCCCGCTCGCGCGTGGAACTCAGTTCGTCAGATTCGGTCTCCGTGTTAACGGACTCCAGGTCCGCTTCCCTGGGTTTGAGGGCCTCCTCATTGGCCAGGGCCCTGGCCTTGGGCGCCTGCTTGCGCCCGGAGAAGTCGCGCTTCTTTGCAGCCCGGGCGCGGCGCTTCGAGTGCGCCCGTGCCCTGGTCGCCCGCGCCGGGCGGGAGACGCGACGCGGCTTACGCCGCGCGGCCGGGTGAGGTTTCTTATGAGCGACCATAAACCGAGGTGAGAATCTAGTTGCTGCACTTGGCTTGGCAACCAAATAAAGCGCCAAAGTGCGGCGGATTTTGCTGGCCGGGAACGAGAGGTTTCGCGTATGCCCGCGGGCAGTTCCAAGCCAGGCGAAAACCGGCGTTCGGGCAAGTCCGAGTGCGCCCGGTCATCGGCCAGCGCTCCGCAGAGCCAGCCACCACGGCACGATGACGAGGAGGGCGAAGGCCAGTCCGCTGACGAGATTCGCATTGGGCTTCCGGGCAATTCCCGGCACAAGGCTCAGCAGCGCGCCCAGCACCAGTCCGGTTGCGAATCCGCCCAGGTGGGCCACGACGTCGGTTCCAGGCGTGAGCGCCAGCAGCACAAACAGCATTGTCCCGCCACAGACCCCGCTGACCACGAACTTCCATGCATGGGGCGTCTGCCGCCAGAGCGAAAACGAGTGCACCGTCAAGAGCCCCAGGCCACCCATGACCATCCCCGACGCGCCAAGGCTGCGGTGGGTTTGGAGCGAGAGCGCGCCCGCAAGCAGGTTGCCGCCGGCTCCTGCCAGGTAGGCCGCGAGCAATCCTGCCCCCGTTCCGTAATGCCCCATAGCCAGGCCGAGCAGGATCAACCCGAGGGCGGCATTGGTCGCCAGATGGGCCAAGTCGGCGTGGAGCCAGACCGCGGTGAAGAGCCGCCACCATTGTCCGTGCGCCACGGCGGCGCCATCCATCACGCCGGCGGAATGCAGGCCGATCTGCGAGTTCAGCCAGTAGAACACGCCGGTCAACAGGACCCACGCCAGGCTGCCCCAATCGAACAGCAGGCCGGGCCGAAACACCGGCTGCTGCCAGGGCCAGGCGCGATTCTCGATGCGGTACTGGCGCAGCGTTCTCAGCGCCCGCGCGCAATCCTGCCGAGCCACCACCAAGCCCCAACCGGCTCCCTCTTCGCCCTGGACAATCGTGGCCTCAATCCCCTGGCTCACGAGCACCAGGCTCCAGTCCATCGCCTGGCGTTGCGAACGCACCGGAATTCTGGCCGTTGGAGACTCCATCGGCAATTCGGCGGGCCTTTAGTCGTGGTTGAGCAGGCCGAGCTTCCGGACGGCAGCCAGGCTCTTCTCCGGCGACTCCTGCAAGATGACCTGCCAGCCCCGCGCGGCTCCCGCGGCCACGTTCTCGGGCCGGTCGTCCAGATAGAGCAGGTCCGCGCCGCGCCGGCCAGCCGTGCGCTCGACAACTTCATAGATCTGCGCGTCGGGCTTCATGGCGCCGTGTTCATAGGACAGAATGTAGCCGTCGAAATTGGCGTAGAAGGGAAAACTCCGGCGGATGTGCTCGGCGGCCAATTCGTTGGTGTTGGAGAAGACGTAAGTGGGGATCCTCCGCTGGCGCAGCTCGGCCTGCATTCGGATCATTGGTTCAATCTCTACAAAAATGTCGGCAAAACACCGGGCGAACTCGTCCAGACTGCCCCGGAAGCCGGTCACCCGGCAGACCTCGTCGAAGAATTGCCGCGTGGTCAGAGCGCCTGATTCATATTGATAGAACAGGGGGGAGTGGTTGATGAACTGCGCGATCTCGGCCATCGAGATCTGGCCGCGCGCCGCGATCCGCCGCGCCGCGATGACGTAGTCGAAATCCACCAGCACTTTGCCCAGATCAAAAACAACAACGGATGGAATATGCATTCAGAGAGAATCAGGTGTTAAGGCCGGGAGACTGCAAGCTATTCATGGCTGCATTTCCCGGCGCCCCTCCAGGGCGTGGCTCAAGGTCAGCTCGTCGGCAAACTCCAACCCGGTGCCGGCAGGCAAGCCGTAGCCGATGCGGGTGATTCTGAGCCCGGGCCGGGCGAGCCTCTTGGCCAGGTAATAACCCGTCGCCTCCCCCTCCACATCCGTCCCCAGGGCAAGAACGATCTCCTTGATCCCCCCGCCCGCCAGGCGCGTTTCCAGCTCAGCGATGCGCAAGTCTTCCGGCTCGACGCCGCCCAGCGGCGAGATGCGCCCGCCCAGCACATGGTACTGGCCGCCGAAGGCGCGCGACTTCTCCAGGCTGAGAATATCCACCGGCCGCTCGACGACACAGACCAGCGAGCCATCCCGGCGCGGGTCGGCGCAAATTGCGCAGGGCGACTGCTCGGTGAGCGCGCCGCACGGATCGCAGAACCGGACCCGCTCGCGAGCGTGGAGAATGGCCTCGGCAAGCTGTCTGACGGCGCCCGTCTCGGCCTGCACCAGGTGCAGGGCTATGCGCTCGGCCGAACGCGGGCCAACCCCGGGGAGCTGGCTCAAGGCGTTGATCAGCAACGCTATCGGTTCAGGCAAGGCAGCCATGCTAAAGCGGGATGCGCGGGGCCTGCGGCGTGGTACCGGTGCTGGCCCCCGGCCCCTGGCTCTCCACCCGCAGCTACGAAGTCAGACCGGGCAGATTAAACCCGGCGGTGGCCTTGCCCATTTCCGCGGAAGAGATCTCCCGGGCTTGGCCCAGGGCCTGGTTGGCCGCCGTCAGAATCATGTCCTCCAGCACCTGCGCGTCGGCGGGATTCAGCGCCTGCGGATCAATCTTGATCGAGGCGACCGTGCCGTCGCACTTCGCCACGACCTTCACGGCGCCACCGCCGCTGGTGGCCTCGACCGTGCGTTGGGCCAGCGAGGCCTGGATTTGTTCCATTTGCTGCTGCATGCGCGCAGCCTGTTTCATGAGTTTGCCAATGCTCGACATTGCTTGGAAGTTGATGGTCTGTGGTTGATGGTTGAGGGAGTAATTGCGAATCAGGCGCGGACCTCGACGATCTGGCCCTTGAAGATCTCCAGCGCTTTCTGGATCAGAGGGTCATTCTCAAAATCATCCTTGCTGAAAGGCACCGAAGCCAGCTTCCCCTTGCCAGGCGCGGCTGTTTTGGCCGCGGCGGCGCGCGTGGACGCGGGGCCCGCCGCTGGCGCCGGCGGAGTCTCGGCGGGCACGGGCGGCGGAGATGGGTTTGCCGGCGCTTCAGCCTTGATGAGCTTGATCTGGGCGTTTGGATGGCCCAGCTCGGACAACTTGGTTTGGAGCAGCGCGTGGTTCCGGGGGGTGTCCACCAGGCCAAGGTGGTCTGCGAACTCCGGGTCGAAACCGATCGTTAAGACGTTCTTTTCGAGAGAAACGGGGTGCGCCTCCAACAGGTAGCTGCGGGTGAACTGGCTGACACGGCCAACAGCCTCCACCAGTTTGCCCCAGAGGTCGCCCAGGTCGCCGGAAAGCGCCGCAGAGGCCGCAGCCTGGGAGGGACCGCGTCCCGCGGCTGCGGCGGCGGCGCGCCCTGCCCCGCCCGCAGCAGACTTTGGCAAAGCGGGTGCATTGGCGCGTTCCGGCGCCGACATGCCTGCGGGTGCTGCGCCGGCCGGGGCTGCGGGCATTCCACTCGAGTCGCGCAGATTCTGAAGCTGCCGCAGCAGCGCATCAATGCTCACCGCCCCGCGCGCTTCAATGGCCTTGAGCAGAGCCACCTCCACGAGAATCTTCTTGGACGCTGCATCGCGCAGTTGCCGCTCCGCCTCGGCGAGGACCTCCATGATGCGCGTGAGCCCGTCCGCGCCGGCCATGGAGGATTGCTCCTTGAGCGCCGCCGCCTCAGCCTCGGACACCTCCAGCATATTGAGGTCGCCGCGCGAAACCTGGAAGATCAACAGGTTGCGGAAGTGGTTCAGCAGATCGGATAAAAGCCGCCGCAAATCCTTCCCGTGGTTGGCAAGGCCATTCAACAACCGCAGAACCTTCTCGACTTCTCCGACCAGCACCATTTGCGCCAGTTCCAGCAGTTGGCCCTGTGCCGCGAGCCCGAACATGGACAGCACGTCCGGCTCCTCGATCTTGTCGCCGCAGAAACTGATAAGCTGGTCGAGCGCCGATTCCGCGTCACGCATCGCCCCTTCAGCCCCGCGCGCAATCGCATAGAGCGCGGCCGGAGCGATCTTGACCTTCTCCAACCCGGCAATGTGCTCGAGATGCCTGGCGATCAGCGCCGTCGGGATACGCCGCAAATCGAACCGCTGACAACGCGACAGGATGGTCGGCAGCACCTTCTCCGGGTCGGTCGTGGCGAACATGAACTTCACATGCGCCGGCGGCTCTTCGAGGGTCTTGAGCAGAGCATTGAAGGCCCCCGTGGACAGCATGTGAACTTCGTCAATAATGTATATCTTGAAGCGGGAACTGGCCGGCGCGTACTTGCACGTCTCGCGCAACTCGCGGACCTGCTCGACGCCGTTGTTGCTGGCGCCGTCAATCTCGAACACGTCAAGCGAGCGGCCCTCGGCGATCTCCTGGCAACGCTGGTCCTTCTCCTCGAACTCGACCTTCGGCCCGTCCTCGCAGTTGAGACACTTGGCAAAGATGCGCGCGATGGTGGTCTTGCCGGTCCCGCGCGGGCCGCAGAACAAATAGGCGTGGGCGATGCGCTTTTGCTCGATGGCATGGGCCAGCGTCTGCGTGACGTGTTCCTGTCCCACGACATCCCGAAAACGCTGCGGGCGATACTTGCGCGCTATGACCTGATAACTCATGTAAGTGCGGATTTCGGAGTACGCACTGCGGAATGAAGCCCAGACCGCTCTGGTTTCTCAATCCGCACTCCGCACTCCGCATTCAAAACTCAAAAGTGCCAGGGTGACCACGGCAAATGCGGAGCAGACTGCCGTTGCTGCCTTCCGGCCCTGGCGGGGTTCGTAAGTCCACA
>CAZHEW010000090.1:0-9632 GCA_964531815.1 uncultured Verrucomicrobiota bacterium | reverse complement strand
ATCTGCGTTAGCCCCGTCTTTCCAGCTTGCGCTCGCTTTCATGCATACGCGCTGCCCAAAGACCCACGCGGCAGTTTTGTCCCACACCCCGGCAGAATGAGAAAACCGCTGAAGCGGCCGCCGCCGGCGTTATAGGCCATCGTGTTCGTTTGATAGCCGGCTGGCGTGGCGAAGCTGGTGGACGCCGCGGAGGCGGCGGCTACAGCTCGATCACGTCCCCTTGCCCGGGCAGAACTGGCTTAAGGCCGTGTCGCCGCTTGATGAGTTCCGCCAGAGGCTCGCGCCCGCGTGGTTCGCCGTGTGTCAGGACCAGCCTCGGCGCCGACGGGGCCAGATGGTTGAACCAGTCCAGCAGCTCGCCCTGCCCCGCGTGGGCGCTGAAGCCGTTCAGAGTGTGGATGGCGGCCTTGACTGCGATCTTTTCCCCGAAAATCGAGACCTCCTTCGCGCCGTCCACCAGCAGGCGTCCCAGCGAGCCCTCCGCCTGATAACCCACGATCAAAACGACCGTCTCCGCCCGCCAGAGCCCGTGCCGCAGGTGGTGCAGGATGCGGCCGGCGTTGCACATGCCCGACCCGGCCATGATGAGGCAGGGCCCGGGCGCGTCGTTCAACGCCATAGACTCCCCGGCCGTCTCGCAGGTGCGCACATGTGGGTTCTGGCGGATCGCGCCGCAGCGCCGTTCCAGGTCGCGCGCCTCCTCGTCGAACAGGTCGGGATGCTGCTGGTAAAGCCTGGTCGCCGCGATCGCCATCGGGCTGTCCAGATAGACCGGGAACGGCTTGAGCGTGCCGGCGCAAAACAACTCCTCCAGATGAAACAGGATCTGTTGCGTCCGCCCCACGGCAAAGGCGGGCACCAGGATGCGCGCGCCGCGCCCGACCGCCCCCTCGATGATCTCCCGAAACTCCTCGAGCGTTTCCTTCGGCGGCTTGTGATCGCGGTCCCCGTAAGTGGACTCCAGAAACACCAGATCGGCCTGCTTGAACGGAACCGCATCGCGCACCAACGCCAGCCCCCGCGGCCCCACATCCCCGGAAAACACCACCTTCCTGCTTCGTGCCCCTTCCTCGATGGTCAACTGGATGCTGGCCGAGCCCAGCATGTGCCCGGCCTCAACCAACCGCCCCGTAATCCCCTCCGCCACCCGAAACGGCCGCTCGTACTCGACGCGCTGGAACAGCGCCAACGCGCGCTCGACCTCCTCGTGGTGGTAGAGCGGCTCCAGCGGAGCTTCACCTGCGCGCTGCCGCTTCCGGTTGACCCGCTCAATATCGTGCTGCTGGACCTTGGCAGAATCATGCATGATCAGCCCCGCCAGATCACGGGTGGCGTCCGTGGCGTAAATCGGCCCCCGGAAGCCTCCCTTGATCAACAGCGGCAGCCGGCCGGTGTGATCGAGATGCGCGTGTGTGAGCAGCACCGCGTCGAGCCCTTTGGGGGCCAGCCCCTCGGGCACGCAGTTCTTTTCCGCCGCGCGGGCGCTGCCCTGGAACATGCCAAAATCAAGCAAGACCCGGGCCCGGCTCGTTTCGATCAGGTAAGCCGAGCCGGTAACCTCGCCAGCCGCTCCGTGGAGGGTGATCTTCACTGGCCCGGGCTCCTTCTGTTCTCAAGCCGATCCAGCCGTCGTCGCACTTCCATCAGCTCGTGATAAAGTGCCGTGGCCACCTCTGCCGGGCTGATCACCCGCCCTGTTTGGCTCCCTGGCCGGTGGCGGTGCCGCCATGCGGGTGTGGTATGATGGACAATTGATCTTGCGGCCAACCCAATTCTCATTCGCCAGAATGTGTTGGCCACCGCCCGGACAGTTGAACTTGAATTCGCTCATCGCAGCAGCTTTCCGAACGCGAATGTAGTTGCTTCGCCGCGTCTAAGCAACTTCGGGTGCATCTTATGCGCAGAAATCGCCGCAGAGCCCGGGGAACACCCCAACCTGAAACACGGCACCAACGGCTCCCATTTCCCCTCGCCGGCCCTCGCGGAACCGGAAGCCGGGTATGACTGCGCCCCCCCTGCCGTTAGACCCGGCGAGCGACGCTCACGGTCCATGTCCCGCAATCCCCCGGACAACTGAACCTCCCGCGGAGCATGCAGGTCCCCAACGATTCTGGTCGGGGCAGGTTTCTCACGCTCCCGGATGCCACGGGGAGACGCGCGGTTCACAGCAACCGTTTACGCTGTAGGCGTCCAGCCTCGACCGTGCGATAACCCCGACTAAACCCCCTGTAAACCCCTTCTATACCCCCTGTATACCCCCTGTATCCCCCCTCTATTGCAATAGAAGGGGCTTACAGGGGGTATACAAGGGGTTTACAGGGGGTATACAGGGGGATATGCCGATAGGCGGACCCGGTGGCCGCTGCCGAAGTCACATAAGATACTGCGCGCCAGGCACTTTATCGCATAACCAATCGCCCACGCCCGTGACTTGGGTGGCCAAGGTCAGCGACGTCCTCGCCAGGTCATCTGTGCTAAAAGGTGTCTTCCGCCCTCAGGCCGCCGGCGCTTGCCCGCCGAACGCCTGCGCAAGCTGATGACAGACCTGCGCGAGTTGCGGGTCAAAGTGCAGCTTGCGCTGTTTCATCTGGTGCAGCACACCGAAGCACGCCCGCGGCTTCGTCATGTAGCCCGCTTCATCGCTTCGCAGGCTTTCTGGTGCTTGATTGCAGAGATTAGCGACATCGCCGCGTGCCCCCACGCGTCGGACCAGGTATCGCTTATTTGTGCAACCAAGCGGATTCTGCCGGTGCTTGGCAAGCGTCGGATGCGGGGCGGCGGCGCGCGGGAATTGCTCGGGTGCGCAGCGCTGAACACCGCCGCCCTGACGGCCGGCATCCGGTCGCAGGGCAGCGGCTCGCGCAGGCACCGCAGGCACCGGCGCCGCTGCCCCGGGTCCTTCTGCAGCAGGCCGTATTCGATCTCCAGCGCGGTGGCGCTCGCCCCCTTGTCCTCCGGCGCAAACCCGGCCTCGCCCATGACCCAACACGCGCCAGCCAACCCGGCAACAAGCCTCTACGCCGCCCTTACACGGCCTCAGCTTTTTGCTGACCCCCCCCTCAGTCTTTTGCTGAGTCAGAATCAGCCAAACACCGGATACCCGGCTTCTTGCGGATGCCTTATACTGCGTCTCAGTGAAGGAGTGCCGGACCGCCCGCCTGGCGGCGGTTGCGGCGCTCAGCGGGTCACGCCAGGCTGGAAAGGTCTCTTGATGGCAGAAGCGCAATATGCGAAGTGCGGAAGCCAGCCGGGGGGCGGTCCTCCCCAGCGGAGAGGAATCTTTCTGTTCAACCAGCAAATCTGAGGAGCGAATGAATTATGAATAAGACAAATGCGGAAGTTGTTACCAGTGCGTTCCCTGCCTGCCGGCGGAGGATTGGTCTCGGAGTCGTTGGAGCAAGCATCCTGGCGCTTGCGTTGTTGCACTGCGTTTCGGCGCAGGCAACGACCTTGATTTCCAAGATGCCCAATGCCTCCGTGCTCTTCGGCTTGCCCTTCGCGAGCCTGGAATTTGAAAACCCCTTAACCGGCGCCGAGATGGTCCTCAGCCATAAGGTCCTGGATTGGCGGGACGCGGACTACGCGGCGGGGCCGCCACCGTGGTATGACGACTGGAGCGTTAATGCCGGCGGGGGGATTATTGACGGCAACGTGAATGAGATATGGATGCGCCAGCAAGGGCAGTCCATCTGGACCATCACCACCGTGCCCAGCACCATCGTCTCCATCCACCTGGTCGGGGATGACAACGACGGCCTGGCGGATGTGCTGGTGGACGGAGTGATTGTCGCCCGGTTGGACATGTATAACCCGCAACCTCCCCAGACGGCCCTCATCGTCGTCCGCGGCTTGAGCAACATAACGCACCACATCGAGGTGCAGGATCTCGGCACCGGCTCGGGAGGTGCGAGTGATGTGGCCACGCTGGGGGCGGCGGCCCTGGCTGAAAGCGACATCAAATGGGACCAGCCACCGCTGCCGGCCAATCCCGATAACCTCTTCTACGGATGGAACGAGCCGTCCACCGAAGGCATGTCGTTGGTTGCCGCCGACGACTGGGTCTGCACCAACGCCGCTCCCATCACCAGGATTCGCTGGTGGGGCTCCTTCCTGGATTGGCAGGGGCAAACTCCCCCGCAAGCGATCCAGGGGTTCCAAATCCGTTTCTGGACGGACGTGCCGCAAGGCGCGGACCCGAACTTTCCGTTCAGCCATCCGGGCTTGCAGGTGGGCCCGGACATCTACTGCCAGAACTTCACCTCGCAGTTTGTGGGCTGGGACTATGACCCGCGCACGGGCCGCTACGAAGCCTGCTACCAATACGAACAAATCCTCCAGCCCCACGAGTACTTCTATCAGGACCCCGCCAACGGCACCAACATTTACTGGATCAGCATCGCGGCGGTGCTGCAGGACCCTACCTATCTCTGGGGCTGGAAGACCCGCCCGCGCGATCCCGACTCCCCGGCCCCGGATGACGCGGTCATCTTCGATCCCAACGTGCCGCCGCCAGGGATCTACATCCCGCTCTATTGGCCGATCGAGACCAACTCATGGGACCTGGCGTTCGAGCTCTTCTCGGAGGGCGAGATCATGACGGCGAAGTGGTGGCAGGTGCCCGACCTGACGCCGGAGGGCATGGACGTGCATGCCAGCGACAATCCAAACGCGCCCCCGCCGAAACTGCTGGCTGACGATTTCCAATGCACAAGTCAGGAGCCGATCACCAACATCACCATCTGGGGCTCCTGGACCAACGATTTCGACTGGCAGAACGTGATCTTCAAATTGAGCATTCACGATGACATCCCGGCCAGTGTAAGCCCCACCGGCTACAGCATGCCCGGGGCAATTAGATGGCAACGGAACTTCGGCCCCGGTCAGTTTGGCTATTTCCTTTACCGGGGGGACATTGAGGAATGGTGGTTCACTCCCCCCAGCACCGCGATATTCCCCGGCGACCATATATGCTACCAGTACGACTTCAGCATCCCGGCTCAAGAGGCGTTCTACCAGGAAGGCGATCCGGCCAATCCCAAGGTGTACTGGTTGGATGTTCAGGTTCAAATGCAAGGTGCACCGCCCTACGTCCTCTTCGGTTGGAAGACCTGCCCCACTAACTGGAACGATGATGCGGTCTGGGTGAACGCCCGTGAGCCCTACAACGGCAACTGGAACGAGCTTCGGTATCCAATGCAACACCCCCGGCATGGGGAGTCAGTGGACCTGGCGTTCCGGCTCAATCATGGTGTTCAGTTTGGCGAGCAAGTCAAATGGTCGCAGCCGCCCAAGCCCTACACGCCACCGGACGGCTACCACGGCTGGAATGAATACTCGGGGCAGGGCCAATTCGCGGCGGACGACTGGGTCTGCACCAACGCGACGCCCGTGACCGACATCCATTGGTGGGGCTCGTTCATTGGCTGGGGCTTCCCCGGCGAACCGGAGCAAGCCGGGCCCGCGCTGCCGGCCGGCTTCCTGATCCGGATTTGGGAGGACGTGCCCCAGGGGCCCAACAACCCCTTCAGCTACCCGAGCAACATGGTCTGGCAAACGTACTGCACCAACTTCGCCTGGGAATTCGTCGGCTGGGATTTCGACCCGCGCGATCCCTTGGCTCCGCCCGAGGCCTGCTTCAAGTACAGCCAGGATCTCTATCCCGAGGAGTGGTTCATGCAGGACCCGAAGGACGGCACCAACATCTACTGGCTTAGCATCGCGGCGGTCTATACCAACGGTCCGCCGACTGAGTATCCCTGGGGTTGGAAGACCCGGCTGCGCGACCTCACGTCCCTCGCCCCCGACGATGCGGTTCGCAGGGTGCCCGGTGCTTTGCCGCCGTGGGAGCCGATCGAGTACCCCGCCGGCACCTCCTGGGA
Organism: uncultured Verrucomicrobiota bacterium; assembly: GCA_964531815.1. Taxonomy (GTDB): domain Bacteria; phylum Verrucomicrobiota; class Verrucomicrobiia; order Limisphaerales; family UBA8199; genus UBA8199. Next base: position 3,753 of record CAZHEW010000090.1, on the reverse strand, counting down.
CTTGGCCTTTGTGATCACGACCGCCGAGCTTGAGCAGCCGACCGACGACTTCGGCGACGCACCGGATTCGCCTACCGCCCTCGGCTACCCAACGCTATTAGTGAACAACGGCGCGCAACACACCGTCGTGCCCGGCGTCTTCCTGGGCGGCCTGATAGACGCGGAACTGGACGGCCAGCCCAACGCCACCGCCACCGGTGACGATCTGGCTGGCCTGTCCGACGAAGATGGCGTTGCGCTCCTCGGCCCGATCGTCCCGGGGCAAGTAGCGACCGTCAACGTCACCGTCTCGGTCCCCGGCTTCCTCTCCGCCTGGCTGGACTTTAATGCCGACGGCAGTTGGGCGACGCCGGGCGACCAAATCTTCAACAACGTTCCGGTAACCACAGGCGGCAATCTCACCTTCAACGTGCCCTTCCCGGCAGCCCGGGGAAGCAATACCTTCGCCCGCTTCCGCTTTTGCACCGTTTCCAACGCCGTCACGACCTTCACCGGCCCCGCGCCCGACGGCGAGGTCGAGGATTACCGATGGCGCATCGAGGAACTCGACTTCGGCGACGCGCAAGACCCCGCGTTCCCGACGCTCTACGCCAGCAATGGCGCGCGGCATTTGGTCGTGCCGACCATCTTCCTCGGGGCGCGGATTGATTCTGAGGCCGATGGACAGCCTAACGCCACCGCCACCGGCGACGACAATAATCCGCCCATGGCACTCAGCGACGAGGACGGCATAACGCTCCTGACACCTCTGGTGCCCGGCCAGCCGGCGACCATTCGGGTCGCGACGACCATGCTGGGCGGCTTGATGAACGCCCCGCTCAACGCCTGGATTGACTTCGACGCGGACGGCAGTTGGGCCACCCCGGGCGACCAGATCTGCGTCAATTCCAACATGAATCCAGGGATCAACCTGGTAACCTTCATCGTCCCGCCCACCGCGGCGGCGGGCAGCAACGTGGTTGCCCGCTTTCGCTTCAGCACCGCGCCCAGCCCGCCGCTCACGTTTGCCGGCTTTGCGCCCAACGGCGAAGTGGAGGATTACCTGTGGAGGATTGAGCGGCTCGACTTCGGCGACGCGCCCGACCCTGCCTACCCGACACTCCTGGCCAACAATGGCGCGCACCATCTCCCGGGCAACCTGTTCATGGGCTTGACGGTGGACGCGGAAGCCGACGGCCAGCCCAACGCCTTCGCGTCGGGTGACGACCTGGCCGGAGCGGATGACGAAGACGGCGTGGTCTTTACCACGGCCCTGATCTCGGGCGTGCCGGCCACGGTACAGGTGACCTGCAGCGCGCCAGGGCTGCTCCAGGGCTGGGTTGACTGGAACCAGAACGGCTCCTGGGCCGAGGCCAACGAGCAGATCATTGCCAACGCCCCGGTCGTTGCGGGTGCAAACATGATCACGTTCTTCGTGCCCAATAATGTGCCTTCGGGCAAGACCTTTGCCCGGTTCCGCCTCAGCACTGTTGTGGGTCTGGGCTACACCGGCTACGCCGCGGACGGCGAGGTCGAGGATTACGAAGTAACCTTGTATCCGCTCAAATGGCTCCAGGTGCCGGAGCAGGGCTACGAGGGGGTGGATGTCAGCCTGGGCACACCATTGGCGGATGACTTCATCTGCAACGAAAGCGGGCCCATCACCGAGGTCCATATCTGGGGCTCCTTCCTCAACGACGTGCTGCCGGCGGGCGGTCCGGGCAGCCTGACCTTCACGCTGACCATCTACGCGGATGTGCCGGGCCCGGGTTACAGCCGTCCCGGACTGACCTTGTGGTCGCAGACCTTCACCCCGGGCCAATACCAGGCGGCGAACAACTTCACCACCACGGAATGGTGGCATGATCCCGCTGTGCCCACCTGGATATTCCCCGGTGACACAAATATGTACCAGTTCGACTTCTACATTGATCCGCGCGAAGCGTTCCGGCAAGTCGAGGGCACCATCTACTGGCTGGGCGTCAGTATCGGTGGCTCCGGGGCAAACTTCTCGTTCGGCTGGAAGACCACTCCCACGGGGTACGCGCCCGATGACGCCTGCTGGCTGGATATTGCCGCCGGTGGGGTCTGGAGACCGCTGGTCTATGGCTTAGGCCACCCGCGCAGCGGTCAATCCATGGACCTGGCCTTCGCTCTCTCGGGTGCCGAGTCGCTCTTCGATTCCGACTTCGGTGATGCGCCGAATCCTTACCCAACGCTAGCCGCCAGCGGCGGCGCGCAGCACTACGCGGTGCCGGGCTTCCGCCTCGGACCGGCCGAAGATGCAGAAGCCGACGGCCTGCCGCATCCGCAAGCCCTGGGCGACGACCTTAACAACCTGGCCGACGAGGATGGCGTGGCCTTTGCGCCGCCCGTGCTGGCCGGCACCCAGGCCTGTGTGACCGTGACGTTGACGGGCGCGGCTGGCCTGCTGGACGCCTGGGTGGACTTCAACCGGAACGGCGCCTGGGATCATCCGGCCGAGCAGATATTCGCCAGCCAGGCGCTTTTCAGTGGCGCGAACTGGCTGTGCTTCAACGTGCCGACCAATGCGGTCCTGGGCACCAACTTCGCCCGCTTCCGCCTCAGCAGCGCGGGTGGATTGGCCCCGACGGGCCTGGCCCAGGACGGCGAGGCCGAGGACTATCAGTTGGTCATCCGGCAGCGGCGTCCGCTGACCAATATCGTCATCACCAACATCTGGGTCACCAACGTCAATGCCAACACCCAGGCAGTGAGTCTCGCCTGGACTTACGAGAACGACGTTCACTACCAGGTCCGCTATGCGCCCGAGCTGGGAACCAACTATGCCTCCAATGTATTCTGGATTAACCTCGGTCCGGAAATCATCGGCCCGGCGCACACATACCAGGACACCAACAACAGTATTGCCGTCACCCAGAGATTCTATCGGGTGGTAGCGCCCTATCTCTCGCCGTAGGAACGGCGCCGCTGTAAAAGGGTCATAAAGGGTCAGTTGATGAGATTGGCATAGAGTGGGCCTTGGTCGTCGGCGGTGACTTCGGCTTGTTGTCGGTGCTGTTGCAGCAAGCGCGCCAGGTGGCCGCGCGTGCCCATGCTCAACCGCTCCGCGTGCGTCACATTGGCCTCCGGCACCGCTTCGCCAAAATGGCTCGGTCAGGTCCGCTTCGTCGGCCAGAATGGCTTCCCATCACTCGCCCCGGGCTTGGTCAGCCGAATCTGTTTATAGGGCAAGCTTGGCGGTCATGCGGTGGTAGGCCGCGAGGTATTTCGAGAGCCGCTTCTGATCCTTCGGGGTAATTTGCGGGAGGCGCCGAATGTCCATGTTGTCTTCGAGGTCGGCGATCTTCACGCGGATGGCGATGGGATCCAAGATGGAGCGGGTGACGAAGTCATCGTAAGGCTCGCCTGTTCTCTTCGTAACGCAGTCGAGGGCGTGAAGTATGTGGGGAGGGAAGCCGCGCTCTTTGAGTTGGTCAGCGGTCCAGGCTGTATCTTCGATCACGTCGTGGAGGATTGCTACAATCTGCTCGTCCTCTGTGAGAACCCGGGCCATCACTCTGAGGGGGTGGAGAATATAGGGTTGGCCGTTCTTGTCCTTCTGGCCCGCGTGGGCCTCGACGGCTATGCGAATTGCGGTTTCCAGTAAGGGAGCGGACATGGACGCTGTGAAGGTAACCGCGGTGGAGCGAGCGCACAAGCAAACGCCCCCCAATACAATTCCCGACAATCGCATGAGCCCGGGACAGGATCAGGGGGAGAAGGTGAGCCGCCGGGTGTTCCGGAGCTGCA
>CAZHEW010000089.1:4657-9639 GCA_964531815.1 uncultured Verrucomicrobiota bacterium | reverse complement strand
CGGGGTGACTTGCGGGGTGACTTGCGGGGTGACTTGCGGGGTGACTTGCGGGGTGCGGAAAGTCACTGTGACACCGAGGTTTGCGTCGGATTTCCATTCCGGGTCGGAGAGGCCGCTTTCGCGACATTGCTGGATCATGAGCACGCTCCCGCGTCCCGCCTTTTCCATGAGGCCGCGCAGGTAAAGAACGTGAGAGATGTCCGGGTTGCGGAGGACGGAGATGTGCCCTTGCTGTAAGCTTTCCGGGGTGATGCCTTCCAGGAAGCTACCGGAGTTCCAGATTTCGAGGCGTTGCGGGAAGATGTGAATGCTGACGCCGCCGGAGGGCGAACTGTAATCGCGATGGGCGAGCGCGTTGATGAGGGCTTCGCGCACGGCGTGTTCAGGATAAATCGGCTGATCTTGCCGCTTGGGCTGACCGGGCTGGAAGCGGGCCATAGTGGGCGTGTTGCGGACGATGAATCCATAGGAGTCTTCAAAGACGCGCTGGAGCGGGCCTTCAAAGGACTTCATGTCGCGGTAGGTATCGCCCGCCTTGTCGGAGTTGTAGCGCATGGCGCGGACGCGGACTTGCGGCAAACGCATGGCGGGGTTGCGGGTGAACAGGACATCCCCGCCGTTGGTCAAGCGACCATGTTTGGCGGTGGAAAAATCTTCCAGCACCATTTGCGGGTTCTTGGGATCGCGGAAGAAGGCACGGCGGACTTGTTGCGCATCCTCCACCGCGGCGCGAACCTGGTCAGTGTCCACGTCGGCTTCCAGATCGGCGACGGAGAAGCGTCGCTCCCAACGCTCCGGCTCGGTTTGGCGGCGCAGGACGATATCGCGAATCGTCTCCGGGTCGGCGGGTTGGGTGGCTTCGCCGGAGCGGATGTAGATGGTGTTGCGGAAGGCGTAGGGCACGTCCTTGCCTGCCGGGACTTCGATGACAAGGATGGGTTTGTTTTCGAGGGTTTCGACAGCGAGCTCGACGAGGGCTTTGGGAGCGATCCCGTCGTGGAGTTGTCTTTCCAAGGCGGCAATGGTGTCGGTGGACGCATCAATGCCGAGCACCGCCCCCTGGTCTTTCACGCCGCAAATGAGGTAGCCGCCGGTGGTGTTAAGGAGGCCGCAGATGACACGGCCCAAGGCATCCACATTCCTAATCGTGGATTTGAACTCCACGCGTTGGCCTTCACCGAGGGCGAGTATCTTTTGGATTTGGTCCGGACTCATGGCTTACCTCCTTTCTTGGGCAGCGGCGAGGAGTCCGTGGGGAAATTCTCTTTGATAAACTGTTCCACCTCCTGATAACGGAAGAACTGGGCGACGGCGAAGAGCGAGGCATCGTCTGTGGTTTGAAATTTCTGCACCCAGTTTCCGTCGCGCTCGTCCAGCGCGGTGCCAGGGAGATCAATAGTGGCATCTTCGTAGAGGTCCAAAACACGAAGGTCGTCGAGAATGGGCGTCTTCCTGATCTTCAAACTCTTCCGCCCATCGCGCCCCTTGAAACCGAGGTTGTTCAACAGCAGCCGGGCGAAGACGACATGGTCGTGGGCAAGGAGCCAGCGGGGTTTCTTGAGGGCGATAGCTTTTTTGATTTCCTGATGGGTAATGGATGGCTCGTCGGGGGCGCTGGGATTTTGGCCGCTGCCATAGGTCGGGGTGATGATGCCAAGAAAGAGGTCGCATTTCTCAACGGCGGCAAGACAGTTTTCAAAGGCGGTGCGGTTGGAGAACACCGGCACTGTGCCCTTGTGCGACATCCAGACCTCATAGCCGGCAGCGGTGAGCAAGGTGTAAACGCGGTCCAGCAATTCCTCGATGCCGTAAACCGTGGAGGAAACCAGGATTTTCAATTTTGGATTGGGAGTGCTCATGCGAATTACGTTCGGCGAATGAGAGTATGCAACGAATCGCGCACGTGACGCGAGCTTTCCAGCCAGCCAGCCAACGCCGTCGGCAGGGAGGCGGTGTTTATTGTTTCGGAATTGGGCGTCGCGCCGCCGTTGGCGACGGGCACAACGTAAAGCGGGATGCTCAAATTGCCGTCCTTCGCGCGAATTTGCTCCAGGGTAGCGACGCGGGTAAAACCGGGCTCGTCTGTGAAGCGCTGGTAGGCTTTCAGGATGCGCTCAATATGGTCGTCCGTGAGGAAACTCTGAGCGCGTTCGCGGGTGACCTCGTTGACGGCGTTGATGAGGAGGATTTTGCCTTTGCGGGCTTTGGGTTTGGCGCTGCGGCAGATTACGACGCACGCCTCCATGGGAGAGTTGTAGAAGAGGTTCGGGCCGAGACCAAGGATGCATTCGACGAGGTCGGCTTCGATGAGCTTGCGGCGCATGTCGGCTTCTTCCTGGCGAAAGAGAACGCCGTGCGGAAACAATATCGCGCACCGGCCGCCGCTGGTTTTCGTCGCGCCGACCCCCTCACCCTTGGTCCCTCTCCCAGGGGGAGAGGGAGGGGCGAGGCTGCAGAGGATGTGCTGCCAGAAGGCGTAGTCGGCGCGGCCCTGCGGGGGCGTGCCGTAGAGATTGCGGCCCCAGGGGTCAGAGGCGAAGGCTTCGCGGTCCCACTGCTTGATGGAATAGGGCGGGTTGGCGAGGACCACGTCGAAGCGCTGGAGATGATCGCCTTGAATGAACTTGGGGTCTGAGAGGGTGTCGCCGCGCTCGATGCGAAAGTCCTCGATGCCGTGTAGGAAGCAGTTCATCCGGGCGATGGAGGAGGTCATCAGGTTCCGTTCCTGGCCGTAGAGGCGGACGTTGCGCCATTCTTTGCCCTGGCGCCGGAGGTGGGCGATGCAGGAAAGCAACATGCCGCCGGAGCCGCAGGTGGGGTCGTAAACGGACTCGCCCGGTTGGACGTCGAGCAGCTCGGTCATGAGGTGGACGACGGTGCGGTTGGTGTAGAACTCGGCGGCAGTGTGGCCGGAGTCGTCGGCGAATTTCTTGATCAGGTACTCGTAGCCCTGGCCGAGTTCGTCCTCGGGAAGGTTGGCGACGGTCAACTCCAGAGTGCTGAAGTGCTCGACCAGGTCGCGGAGCATGGCGTCCGACATGCGATCTTTGTTGGTCCATTGGGCATCGCCGAAGATGCCGTAAAGCTTTTCCGGGTTGGCAGTTTCAATGGCCCGCATCCCGGACTGGAGGGCCTGTCCGACGTTCTTGGCGGCCTTGCGGACCTCGCGCCAGTGGGCGTCTGCGGGGACCTGGAAGCGGTGGTTCTCGGGGTAGGCGGCGAAGGCGGCGTCGCCGCCGGATTCCTTCAATGCGGCCTGGGTTTCCTCGTCGAAGACATCGCAGAGCCGTTTGAAGAACAGGAGCGGGAAGATGAACTGCTTGTAGTCGCCGGCATCAATGGTGCCGCGCAGAAGGGTGGCGGCGCCCCAGAGGTAGGATTCGAGCTGTTGCTGGGAGATGCGGCTTTGCGGCGTCATGTGGCAGCCGGCTTTCTTCGAATGCGGTATGGCAGGGCATCTTCCTTGACGTGGAAGCCGATTTCGGGTTTCGGTGGTCGTGGGGGCGGTTCCAGGAGCGGCCGGAGCTTCTGGTAGATGTCCCGCAGGGCGGTGTCATGCAAGAGGAGGGATTTGTCAATTTCAGCCAGGCGCTTGAGGATAGCGGCATTGGCGGCCTGTTCCTGGCGCATCCGGACGAAGGCGCGGATGACGTAAACGCTCATGGTTGCGGCGCGCGGGCTGTTGAGGATATTGGCGGCCATGAGGGCGCCATGCTCGGTGAAGGCGATGGGGAGTTTGCGGCGTCCGCCATGGGTAAAACTTGAAGTCGCAATTTGCGACTTCAAGACGGGAGGCTCCAAACCGGCCGTCAATTGCGACCGGTTCCTCGGCTTGCTTGAGGTCGCACATCGCAACCTCAAAGCAGCCCACTCCTCCGCGGTGATTGGGAACGCAAAATCCTCGGGGAAACGGCCGAGGTTTCTCCGGTACTGTTCATTCAAGCGCTTGACGGTGACGCCGTACAGAGCAGCCAGGTCCGCATCGAGGATGACCCGCTGGTCGCGAACCGTCAGCACCACGGCGGCGATATCCTGCTTTGTGGATTGTCTGGGGAGATTGTTCATTTGAGCAGGCCCTCCTTGGACAGGATCGCTACCAGCTTGGCTTCCGCGGCAAAGGCAGCCTCGGCACTTTGCTGAAGGCACTGCATCGCTTGGTCCACGGTGAGTGTTTCCTGGTCAAGCTTGGGCTCGACATATCGGGGGATGTTGAGGTTGTGGTCGTTGGCGGCGATTTCGTCCAGGGTGACGACGCGGGCGATGCCTTCGACATCCTTGAAGCCGCGATACCACTCGTAGATGCGGGCGACGTGCTCCGGGAGGAGTTCGTTTTGGGCGCGGCCGGTTTTGTATTCGCGGGAGGCGTCCAGGATGAGGACCTTGTTTTTGCGGTCTCGCTTCTTGCGCTGGCGGAGGACGAGGATGCAGGCGGCCAGGCCGGCGCCGTAGAAGAGGTTTGGGCCGAGGCCGATGACGGCTTCCAGGATGTCCATCTCGAGGATCTTGCGGCGAATTTCGCCTTCCCTGGCCATGCGGAACAGGGCGCCATGGGGGAGCACGACCGCCATGCGGCCGGTGGCAGGGGCCATGGACTTGATCATGTGCTGCACCCAGGCGTAGTCGCCGCTCTTGGCGGGGGGCATGCCGGCGAAGTTCCGGCCGTAGGGGTCGCTGGTCCAGACCTCCTCGCCCCATTTCTCAAGGGAGAATGGGGGATTGGCGATGACACAGTCGAACGTGGCGAGGTTGTCGCCGGAAAAGAATGCCGGCTGGCGGAGGGTGTCGCCGCGGACGATCTGGAAGTCTGCCGCGCCATGCAGGAACAGGTTCATGCGGGCGATGGCGGACGTGGTGAGGTTCTTCTCCTGGCCGAACAGCTTGCCCCAGAGGGTGCGGTCGTCGCCGTGGTTCTCGCGAACGTGGTGGACGGCCTCCAGCAACATGCCGCCGGTGCCGCAGGCCGGGTCGTAGATGGACTCGCG
>CAZHEW010000089.1:0-4557 GCA_964531815.1 uncultured Verrucomicrobiota bacterium | reverse complement strand
TGGAAGCGGTAGTTCTGCGGGAACCGGGCGTATTCCTCGTCGCCGCCGGCCTCGGCGAGGGCGGCGTGGTATTCCTCGTCGTGGACGTCGGAGATGCGTTTGAAGAAGAGGAGCGGGAAGACGTAGGTCTTGAAATCAGCGGCGTCCACGGGGCCGCGGAGGATGTTGGCGGCCTCCCACAGGTGGGATTCGAGGTGGCTTAGCGTGACAACCTCGCTGCCCATAGTGCTGCTGTTGTTTGTTGAGCCAAGTTGCTGCTTTCACGGCATTAAATGCCAAGCTGCAAAGTGCGGCAAGGAGGATCTGGAGATTCAGCGCAGCAGGACGCACCTTTTCAACTTGGTGAGCGCCATCAAACAGGGGCTTCAGCGGGCCGCGCGCCGGACGATGGCAGCGGCGCACCAGACGTTGACTCTCGGCGCGAGCCTGAAGCACCAGTGGCTGGCCGAGCCGAGGATGTGCGAGTTCTTGACCTCCCGAATGCGAGTCAGATGGCAAAAGGTGTTTGGCGGCCACTTCGTGAAACGGCGATTACCGTCGCCAGGTTTTACCGCTGAACCCCTGGCGCGCTTCAAACCGGCGGGGAATAGACCTGCGTGGTTGTCAGCCGCCATTCCGGCGACTCCCGCCGGGCAATAGTCTCTGGCGCTTCACAAGTGGTAGTGCCCCGCCGCCTCGGGTTGATACAGCACCTCCTCGACCCGCAGTCGCACCAGGCCCGCCGGCACCTGCCGCTCGAATTCGTCGCCCACGCGGTGGCCGAGCATCGCGGTTCCAATCGGAGCGACCACCGAAATCCGGTCGTGCTCAATGCTCGCGTTCCCGGGAAACACCACCGTGAAGATCATCTAAGACTTTCCTCGACTTCAGCCCTGCGACCAGCACCGGCTGACCCCAAAACGCCACTCAGGGCAAATGGGGGACGGGCCGCGTCCGAAATCCGCCTCTCCAGGCACCCCCGCCTTTGGCACTTGGCCCGGCCCGACACCAATGGCAGACTTGTGCCGATGACGCGGAAGCACATTGTAGTTGTAGGAGCCGGGCCGGGCGGTCTGACGGCCGCGATGCTGCTGGCAGCTCGCGGCTTCAAGGTCACAGTGTTCGAGAAAGACCCCCACATTGGCGGCCGCAACGCCGCCATCCTGCACAACGGCTACAAGTTTGACATCGGCCCGACCTTCCTGATGATGAAGTTCATTCTCGATGAGGTCTTCGAGGAAGCGGGGCGGCACGTTGATGCATATCTCAAGTGCGTCAAGCTCGAGCCGATGTATCGGCTTCAGTTCGAGGATGTGCGGCTTGAGCCAACCACCGAGCGCGGAGTGATGCTCCAACAACTCGACGCGCATTTCCCGGGCAACCGCAGCGGCTACGACAAGTTTATGGCGGTGGAAAAGGAGCGGTTCGCCCGGATGTATCCATGCCTGCAAAAGGATTACGCCTCGCTAAAACAGTATCTCTCGAAGGATATGCTGCGCGCATTGCCGAAGCTATCCATCGGCCGGTCGCTCATCAGTGTGCTGGGCGATTACTTCCGCGAGGACAAGCTCAAGCTTTCCTTCACCTTCCAATCCAAGTATCTGGGCATGTCCGCGTGGGATTGCCCCGGCGCCTTCGCCATTTTGCCCTACGTCGAGCACGCCTTCGGCATCTACCACGTCATGGGTGGCTTGAGCGAAATCTCCGAGGCGATGGCCAGGATCTGCCGCGAACTCGGCGCAAACCTCCGCCTCGGCACCCCAGTGCAGCAACTCGTGCTCGAAGGCCGCAGCGTGCGCGGCGTGCAGTTGGCGAGCGGGGAACGCGTCCTGGGTGACGAAACCGTGGTCAACGCTGACTTTGGCTATGCGATGAAGAACCTCGTGCCGCCCGGCGTGCTGAAGAAATACGGCCCTGCAAACGTGGACGCCCGGGATTACTCCTGCTCCACCTTCATGCTCTACCTCGGCCTCGACAAGACCTACGACCTGCCGCACCACACGATCTTCTTCGCCAGCGATTACCGGCGTAACATCAGCGACATCTTCCAATCCAAAGTGCTCTCGGAAGACATCTCCTTTTACATCCGCAACGCCAGCATCACCGATCCCGCGCTCGCCCCGCCGGGCCACTCGGCGGTTTACGTCCTCGTGCCCGTCCCGAACCGCACGGCGCAGATTGACTGGGCCCGGGAAGGGGCGGGATTCCGCGACCGGGTGGTCGCCGCGATGCAACAGCGCGCCGGCCTGGCCGATTTGCCGCGGCACATCCGGGAGGAAATCGTCTTCACACCCCGGACCTGGCAGGACATGAACATTCAGTTCGGCGCGACCTTCAACCTCGCCCATTCGCTCGGTCAGATGCTCTACTTCCGTCCCCGCAACCGGTTTGAGGAGTTGGACAACTGTTACCTGGTCGGCGGCGGCACGCATCCGGGCAGCGGGCTGCCGACGATCTACGAGTCCGGCCGCATCGCCGCAAACCTCATCTCGCGCCGCTACGGCATCCAGTTCGTCTCCAGGAACACGCAGGTTTAGCCCCCCTGGCCATGAACTGGATGCAGTTTGGCCGGCTCATTCGTTCAATCTACGGCCGCGGGGGCAAACTGCCCGACCTCGATTGGATCCAAAGCCTCGGTCTCCTCGCCGTGAAGCTTGGCCAGGTTCACGCCCTGCGCATAGACTTCCTCGACCGCGAAAAGTGCGAGCATCTCGCCAAGCTCTATCGCCGAAACGCCGCGTTGCCTGCCGAAGATTTTCTGGGCTTGCTTCGCACTTCCGCCGGGGCGGGGTTCTTTGACCATTTTGCTGAAATCGAGCAAACCGCGCTCGCCTCCGCTTCCGTCGGTCAGGTGCATCGCGCAACGCTCAAGAACGGCGAATCCGTCGTCATTAAGGCTGTCAAGCGCAACCTCCGTGCCCAATTCAGCGCGGACGTGGCCAGGCTCGAGCGCCTGTTTCGCCTTGCCACATTCGTCTACCCGAAACTTCGCCAGGCAGGGGATCCCATTGGCATTCTCGGTGACATCGAGGAATACACCCTAAGCGAGCTGGACTTGCGCCACGAGGTTGCCGGCCAGCAAACCCTGCGCTCGATCTACGACCAGCATCGCGACACTTTCGAGCTCTCGCACCTCGCGTTCGCGCGTGTCCATGAGCCCCTCTGCGACGGGAACGTCATGGTGTCCGAATTCATTCCCGGCCGCACTTTCGACGAGTTGCTCGAAGCCGGCGACTTGCGCTACGACACCCTGCTCGAACTGTTCCACATTCACGGCTTCTTTATGTTCTGCATCGGCACTTTCCACGGTGACCTCCACCCTGGAAACGTGCTCCGCACCGGCGACAAACTCTGCTTCATTGACACGGGCTACATCGGCCGCGTCGGTCCGCGTATCCGGCGCGGGCTCTTTGAGTTCTTCGCCGCCCTGTCCGAGTACGATTACCCGCTCTGCACAGCAGCGTTGAACCGCATGTCCGAGCGCGAACTCACTGCCCAGACCTTCGAGACCTTCAAGGGGAAGTTCCTGGAGTTGTATGCTGACTTCAAAGACCGCACCGTGGCACAGATGAGCCTCACCCGGAAGATGATGCAGACCATTAAGCTCGGCGTGCATTCCGGGATGACCTTCGAGAAAGGCATTTTCGCCATCATCCGCAGCCTCATGTATCTGGATGGCATGGTGCTCCGGTGCAAACCGGACGCCGTGCTGCTGCGCGATATGCGCCGATTCCTCGGCGAGTTTGAGCGACAGATCTGAGCCATGCGCGTCCGCGAGTTCCACACCGACCTCTGGCTGCCGCTGCCGCCCGCGCAATTGTTCCCGTTCTTCGCCGAGGCGGCGAACCTCGACGCCATCACCCCGCCGTGGCTGCACTTTCAAATTGTCACCCCGAGGCCAATTGTCATGCGCGTGGGCACGCTGATTGATTACCGACTGCGTTTTCGCGGCATTCCCATTCGCTGGCAGACGCGCATCAGCGCCTGGCAGCCGCCGCATCGCTTTGTGGATGAGCAATTGCGCGGCCCCTATCGGCAGTGGATTCACGAGCACTCCTTCGAGCCGCGGGATGGTGGCACGCTGGCGCGTGACCATGTGCGCTACGCCGTGCCGCTGGATTTCCTGACGCATCGCTGGCTCGTGCGTCCTGACATCCAGGAAATATTCCATTTCCGCGCGGCGGCGCTGCAGAAGCACTTCCGCGCACCGCCGAGCGCCTCAGTGCGCCCGCCCGTCCAGACCCCCGACGCGGCCTTTGCTGCGAACTCACCCCCGACCCCATCAAGGTCCGCCCCACGACCGCGCCCGCGATGATGTGGCTGCCGCGCTGCCGCCGGACGGAGCAGCCGTCTCACACGGCCGCCCCGAGCGCGTCGAAGTGTTCCGGCGGCACGGGCAGCTCGTCGTCCTGGAGCCCGAGAACATATCCCTCGATCGCCTCCCGGGTATTCACGATGGCTTGCTCGCGGTTTTCCTCCTGCAAAACACAACCCGGCAGGCTGGGACGTCTGGCCACCCAGAGACCCTCTTCGCCCGGATAAACAAACACTTGCCGCACAGGCAGAATCCACCAGCCT
>CAZHEW010000088.1:5516-9676 GCA_964531815.1 uncultured Verrucomicrobiota bacterium | reverse complement strand
TGGAGGCCGCGGCGCGCAACGGCAAGCCGTTCTATGTGATTGACCGTCCCAACCCGATCGGCGGCATGCGGGTCGAGGGCGCGCCGAACACGGTGGATTACGGTCTGGTTGGCCGATTGAAATCGGGCGCGGCTTTCGGCGTGGCGACGCGCCACGGCATGACGGCCGGAGAAATCGCCTGGCTGTGGAATGGGGAGTGGATGTCGCCCAAAGCCGAACTGCATGTGATCACCGTCCCGAACTGGAGCCGCGACCAGTGGTGGACTGACACTGGACGTGTGTTCGTGCCCCCGTCGCCCAACATGCGCAACGCCCATGCGGCGGCGGTTTATCCTGGAACCTGCATCTTCGAGGGCAGCAACTTGAGCGTGGGGCGCGGCACGGACAAACCCTTCGAGCAGGTCGGAGCGCCTTTCATCGGCGGCGCCGACTGGGCCGCCTGCCTGAACACCAACGGGCTGGCGGGCGCGCGCTTCGAGGCTGCCACCTTCAGGCCGACCAACTCGGTCTGGTCGAACCAGAATTGCGGCGGCGTGCAGGTGGTGATCACCAATCGCGACACGTTTGATCCGATCCGAACCGGGTTGTTCATGTTGCAGACGGTTTACAGGATGTATCCGGCTAACGTGAGCATCACCTCTTATGCCGCCACGCTCATGGGGGTGCCGGGCCTCCAAAACTCGATCAAGACGAACGCAATTAACACGATCATCGCCGGCTGGCAGGCCAACCTTGCGCAGTTCCGCGTGCTGCGCCGCGCCTACCTGCTCTACCCGGAAACGCCGCCCTCGTTCAGCTCGATTCGCATCCCCGCCTCGTCCCAAACGCAGGTGGAGTTGTCGTGGGCGGGTTTGAATGGGAGGCACTATCGCCTAACCCGCCGGGACAACCTTTCCGCGCCCTGGAACGCCACCAATGATTACGCCGGCACCGGCGGCACGCTCACCGCCACGGACGCGCTGGCTCCCGGCATGGGTTTCTACCGGTTGGAGCTGCTACCCTGAGTTTGACATCCATGTCCGGTGGCCTAGTTTGGCAGGATGTTCGATTCACTAAGCAGCAAGCTGGAAAGCGCTTTCCGGAATCTGCGGGGCCTGGGCAGGATCAGCGAGGCCAACGCGGGCGAGGCCCTCCGGGAAGTGCGGCAGGCATTGCTGGAAGCTGACGTTAACTTCAAGGTCGCGCGCGACTTCATCGAGCGCGTCAAGGCCAAGTCGCTCGGGCAGGAGGTCATCCAGAGCATTCAGCCCGGGCAGCAGGTCATCAAGATTATCCACGACGAGCTGGTGGAGCTGCTGGGCTCGACCAACGCGGGCCTGCAGTTGAGCGGCAACCCGAGCTGCGTGCTCATGGTCGGCCTGCACGGCTCGGGCAAAACGACCTCCAGCGGCAAGCTGGGCCGACTGCTGCATAAGCAGGGGCGCACGCCGTTGCTGGTGGCTGCGGACGTGTATCGTCCGGCGGCGATGGAGCAGCTCGAAACGGTGGGCAAACAGTTGGACCTGCCCGTTTACGCGCACAAAGGCGCGACGGACGTGCTCCAGATCGCGCGCGAGGCGCTGGACTTCGCCCGGGCGAACAACCGCAACACGCTCATCTTCGACACGGCGGGGCGGTTGCAGATTGACGAGCCCCTGGTGCAGGAGCTGGTCCGGTTGCGCGACCTGGTCAAACCGCAGGAGACGCTGCTGGTGCTGGACGCGGCCACAGGGCAGGAGGCAGTTAACGTGGCGACACACTTTGACCAGGCGCTCCACATTACCGGCTCGATCCTGACCAAACTGGACGGGGACGCGCGCGGCGGGGCGGCGTTGAGCCTGCGGGCGGTGACGGGCAAGCCGATCAAGTTCGCCGGCATGGGGGAGAAGCTGGAGGAGTTCGAGCCGTTCCACCCGGAACGCATGGCCTCGCGCATCCTGGGCATGGGCGACGTGGTCAGCCTGGTGGAGAAGGCGGCCGAGGCGGTGGACCTGGACAACGCGCAGCGCATGGAAGAGAAAATGCGCAAAGGCCAGTTCTCCCTGGAGGATTTCCTGGAGCAACTGCGCCAGATGAAGAAGCTGGGACCGCTGGAGTCCATTGTCGGCCTGCTGCCGGGCGGCGCGGAAGCGCTCAAGGGCCAGGACCTGAGCAAGCAAGAGAAGGAGTTTCGACACATGGAGGCGATGATCTGCGGCATGACGCCGCAGGAGCGGCGCAATCCGCACATTCTCAACGCGCGCCGGCGGCAGCGCATCGCCAAAGGCAGCGGCGTGACGGTAACCGAGCTGAACACCATGCTCAACAAGTTCGCGGGCATGCAGCAGATGATGAAGAAGATGGGCAAGTTCCAGAAGATGCTGGCCCGGATGGGCGGCGGCCCCGCCAGCTTGCTGCGCCACAGGTGAGCCAGGATCTGACACGAGCGTCCTCGCAGGCAGCGGCTTCGGAGCAAGCCGCAACCCTCAAGGCTCGCGGGGCGCTCGTCATGTCGGGCTCGCCATGCCCCCCTGCCCGGTCGGCTTACGCTTTCGCGACGCCCTTCAGTAGCCCAGCCAGGTGCGCTTGAGCCTGAAGAAACACTGGCTCGAGGCAGGAAGGGCAGACCGGGCGATGGGCCACTGAACCGGTTGCCAGCCAGTCTCGAAGGCAGTCTCATCGGGTGCCGCATTAAAGTCGAAAGAGGTCACCACGGACCAGTTGGTCGCCGGCAGTTGTGTGGCCACCTCGAGGTCGTCGCGAATACGGACGCCAGCCTGAACCCGGGTGGCAAAGACAAGGTTTGAACTGTTGACAGAGGCGACCTGGAGCGGGCAGGCGGCGGCAGTGGTGTCGAGAAAGCGCGAGGCGATTTCGCAGGTTCCGTATTGATCGCCGGGACCGGCGCCAGCCACCCCGGGAAGCTGCACATAACCGCCGCAGGCGACGACCTCGCGGAGGTTGGTGATACAGAGAAACGGGCTGTGGCCAGGGGTGAACTCTTCGTTGGCTTGAACGCGGGCCAGGTAGATGCGGTCGGGGGCGGGCGGGCTGAGGAAATCAAACCGCAACCGGTTGTCGCACGTAACCGTAAGGCCCGCGCCGGCTTCGGCTGCGAGCGCGACAGCGAAGACCGACTCGCTGAACATCGGGCGCGAGTCCGCTGCCAGTTCAATCCCATAAGGGGCGGTAGCCACTTTGAGCCAGCGCGGGTTGGGATTGGGCGCGGCATTGCTGAGGGCAAGGTCCAGCGCTTCTGGGCCGAGTTCGTCAGCCCCGGGCAGGTGCCTCGTCAGCAGAGTCGAGCCCCCGACTCCGCTGGTTGTGGACCAGTCGCTATTAGCCACTTCGAGCACCACGGCCGATGTGCCGCCGGTCGGTTGCGCCAGGTCCGCGAGGGCGGCCACCGTTGCCCGAACTGCGTCCGTGAAATAGGCCATGTTGAAGCGCGCCACGGTGTCGGTGATCTTGTGGTAGTAGGGATTCATATCGGAGGTGTAGTCCTCCGTCGCGTCAATGGCGGGGTAATTCTGGTTCCAAAACGAGCGATGATCGCTGTTGTTGATCGAGTCTGCTTTGACGACCGTTGCGAGGTTGGTCAGGCCGTAGGTGGCGACGGCGTTGGTGAATGCCGCGGCGATCGCCAGGTCATTGCTGTAGCCAGGATGGCTTGTGACGCGAGTGTGCAACTGGAAGGTCGGCGGGGCCGAACCGTTCCAGGCGATCATGTCCAGGTTCAGAACGGCCACGATGTTGGCATTGGTGCTGCGCGCAGCCGCGGCGTAACTGGCGCTGCCCAGCAGGCCTTGCTCTTCGCCGGTAAAGAGCACGAAACGGATCGTGCGTTCAAAACTGTATTGGGAGAAAACACCAGCCGCCGTCAACACCGCGGCGCAGCCGCTGGCGTTGTCGTCGGCTCCGGGGGCAGTGGTGCCCGCCGGCATACTGTCCAGGTGCGCCGTGACCAGGATGATCTCATTGGAGAGCGCCCCGCCGGGGAGGGTCGCCCAGAGGTTACGGTTTGTGTAGCTGGTGGTGGTCCAACGATGGTAAGCGGGTTGCAGCCCAAGCGCTTCGAAGCGGGCAAACGCGGTTGCCAGCGCGTTGGACAGCGGCGCTGCGCCACTCGTCGTGTGACGCGAGGTGATGAGCTGGGGTCTCCCCCCAGCCAGCACCGGCTGCACGCCGGTTAGGCGCGCGAC
>CAZHEW010000088.1:0-5416 GCA_964531815.1 uncultured Verrucomicrobiota bacterium | reverse complement strand
CTCGGGCGCCACGTTGCGCGCCAGCAGGCGCCACGACTTGCCTGTTTGATTCAGCTCGGCTTCAGCGGCAAACACCAGGGCGAAGTCCCGTCCGTCAAGGTCCTGGAGCACCGCATGCACCGGCAGCCCCAACGGAGGATGGAACGAGGCGATCTCGACACGGGCGAGGACCTGGGAATCAGCCGGCGCCGCCAGTGAGTGTGAGACAGCAATGGTTAGCAGACACAGGCATAGGGAGGATAGCGTCTTCATTGGTATCATTTTGCCGCCGGGCCATTCGGGCCCTGGCTGGTGATGCCAGCCTGCTCCTGCCGGGGCAGAAAGCAAGCTTTTGGTTTGCCGCAAACAGAGGGAAATAAGAACTGGCCTGCAGCCCGTTTCAAAACGGCAGGCCTTTGACCAGCGGCGGTCCCAGTCAGTCCCATTCCTGAAACCGGGAGGCGTTCGGCCAAAGGCCTTCCTTGACGCGCACGGGGCGGCTTGGCAGGATGCAGCCATGATAAGCGGAACCAACAACCCGTTCTGCCTCAGCCCCGCAGCGTTGAAGAACCGTGGCGCGCGCCAATAGAAGGCTGTATTCGGTGATAAGCTACTGACCAAAGGAACTCCATGAAAATGACGAGGCACAATATTGGCTGGGCGAAGCTGGCGTTTGCCGTTGGCCTGTTGCTCAGCGCGATGGCCGCCAGTGCGGCTCCGCCGCGTCTCACGCCCTTGGTGCGAGGCCAATGGCCCAGCTACGCGCGAGGCGCGGCTGGCGATGTCAAGGTGGCAGGCAATTACGCCTATCTGGCTCTTGGCGCCAACGGGTTGGCGGTGATTGACGTGAGCAATCCGGCCAATTGCGTCCGGGTGAGCGGGTATGACACCAGCGGGCAGGCGCTCGGCATCGCGGTGTCGGGCAACTATGTTTATGTGGCGGATGGGGAGGCGGGGCTGCAGATCATTGATGTGAGCAATCCGGCTAATCCGGTGCTGCGCGGCGGGTATAACACCAGCGGCCAGGCGCGGGGCGTGGCCGTATCGGGCAGCGTCGCCTACGTGGCGGATGGCACTGCGGGGCTGCAGGTTATTGACGTGAGCAATCCAGACAGCCCGGCGTGGATGGGCGATTATGACACCAGCGGTTATGCAAGCGGCGTGGCCGTGGTGGGCACCAACGCCTACGTGGCAGATGGACCTGCGGGGCTGCAAGTCATTAACATAAGCAATCCGGCCGATCCGGCGTGGTCAGGGGGCTATAATACCAGCGGTTATGCGAATAGCGTGGCCGTGTCGAGCACCAACGCCTACGTGGCGGATGGCGAGACGGGACTTGAGATTATTGGCGTGAGCAACCCCGCCAGCCCGGCATGGTTGGGCAACTACTACGCGTGGGGAAATGCGAATAGCGTGGCGGTCTCGGGCAGCGTCGCCTATGTGGCGGATAGCTTCACCGGGCTGCAAGTCGTTAACGTGAGCGACCCGGAGGACCCTGCGCTCTTGAGCATTGTTGATACCGGTGGCAATACGGTTGCTGTGGCTGTGTCGGGCGCCATTGCTTACGCGGTAGATGCCTCCGCCGGACTGCAGATCATTAATGCGGGCAACCCAATTAACCCGGTGCGGTTGGGCGGCTTTAATCCCGGCGGAATGGCGCTTGGCGTGGCGGTGTCGGGCAGCGTCGCCTGTGTCGCGGATGGCCCGGCTGGGCTGCAGATGATTGACGTGAGCAATCCCATCAACCCGCTGCGGTTGGGCGGCCTTCAAACCAACGGGATAGCGAATGCCGTGGCGGTGTCGGGCTCGGTGGCCTACGTGGCGTATTCCGGCGCCGGGCTGCAGATTATTGACGTAAGCAATCCAGCCAGCCCGGTGTGGCGGAGCGACTATCTCTGTCCGTATGCCAATGGGCTGGCGGTATCGGGCACCGTCGCTTATGTGGCGGATGGGGCTGTCGGGTTGGAAATCCTCAATGTCAGCAATCCCGCCCTCCCGGTCCGATTGGGCGGCTATTACACCAACCGGATTGCGTGTGGCGTGGCGGTGGCGGGCACGCTGGCCTACGTGGCGTATGCCGATGCCGGGCTGCAAATCATCAACGCAAGCAATCCTGCCTACCCGGTGCGGTTGGGCGGCTACGCCACCAGCGGCACCGCGTATGGCGTGGCGGTTTCAGGCACTGTTGCCTACGTCGCCGATGGCGATGCCGGGCTGCAGATTATCAACGTGAGCAATCCCGCCAACCCGGTCCGGTTAGGCGGCTATGACACCAGCGGGTCGGCCTATGCCGTGGCGGTGGCGGGCACCACCGCTTACGTCGCGGACGACGATACCGGCCTGCAAGTCATTGACGCAAGCGATCCCTCCAATCCAGTGCGGTTGGACGGCTTTGACACGAGCGGGTCCGCGCGGGGGGTGGCGGTGGCCGGGAACCGCGTTTACGTGGCAGACTACGAAAAGGGCTTGAGAGTCCTTTGCACACTGCCGAACGTGCAGGTCATGATGCGCGTGGAGGATGGCACGCTGGGCACGCCCTTCACGATTGAAACGGCCACCAACCTGAGTAAGCCTATCCAGTGGCGACCGATCTCCACCAACAACCCGGCAGCCCTCCCGTTCGAGTTCACGGACTTCGACGTGCGCGGCCCGGCGCAGATGCGCAAGTTCTACCGCGCGCGCCAGCCGTAACGGAAAAGTGCGGAAGACAGAACGGAGAACGCGGAGAACGCGGAGGCGGGAGGTGCCGGCATTCCTGTTCCACTCGAAGGAACTCGCCGGCTCTTGGTTCCAGCCCGCGCGCACTGTCGGCCAGTGTGCGATGACTCCGGGAGTTATGCGGTTGTGTCTTATCTTCGACCGACGCGGAGCTTGAGGCGGGCGAAGTCTTCGAGGTATTGGGCGCGGTCACCCTGGGCATAGCGCTCGGGGAGATAGCGCTTATCCGAGCAGGCCAGCACGGCGGCCAACTCCTGCAAGGCGAGCAGCTCGGCGTCGAGCGGGTCAATAAAGGAATTCACGGCTTCCTCTAAATCGCCGCGCCGCACATTGTCGTCCCGTTTTGCCAGCACCGCCCGCTCTTTGGCTCGGATCAGAATGGACTCCACGTCGCTGCCGGTCAGCGGGCGGGAGCCGAGATTCTGGCGGATGTAGGTCAGGATGGTCTCTGGCAGTGAGACCTTTTTGACCTTGGCCACCGTGGTAAACAGTTCGAGGACATCGTCCGGGCCCTGGGCCGGGAACAGCGGGATGCACAGGCCGAAGCGGCCCTGGCGTTTCATGTCAATGGACAGCAGGTCGGGCCGGGAAGTCATCGCCACCCAAAGCTCGCGCCCGCGCAAGGACGAATCCCCGATATGCGCCGCAAAGGCGGCGAACACGCGCCCGGAGACTCCGCTGTCGCCGTCCGCCTCGCGCGTGCCGAACACCGCGTCGGCTTCGTCCACGACTACGATAACCGGCCCCAGGGCGCGGACAGTCATCAGGATACGGGCTTGCTGACGCTCGGTGTCGCCCACCCATTTGGAGCGGAACTCGCCCATCTCCATGACTGGCAGGGCGCATTCGCTGGCGAAGCAGTCAATGAGGAAGGACTTGCCGACGCCGACGCGACCTGGCACGAGAACGCCGCGTTCGAGCACGTCGGTCTTGCCGTTCTTGATAAGCCAGGCCAGCTCGCGCAGCCGTTTCTTGGCGGCGGTGTGCGTGGCGACGAGGTCCAGGCTAACCCCGGTCTTCGGGTCCTTGAAGCGCACCAGGCCCTGGCAGTATTCCTCGATGAGGCGCTTCTTGCTGGAGGTGAGGTGATCCTGCGTGATGCGCAGGCCGTTGCGGATGGTCCCGGCCAGGAAATGGCGAATGCGCAGCAGGTTCAGCCCCGAGGTGCGCGCCGCGAGCGCTTCTGCGGTGAAATCGCTCCAACTGGAGAAAGGCTTGCCGTCCGCCATCTCCTCGGCCCAACCGGATTGGAGGAATCGGAGCCGCTCATCGGCATCCGGCAACTCGATGCGCACCTGGGCGACGTAGGGATTCTGGAGCAGGTTGGCGCTCAGTTCATCGGCGGCCTCGGTGACCAGCACCACGCCGATGTCCAACCGCGCGAGTTCCGGCGCGGCAGCCCACTTGAGGAACGTGACGAGGTTCATCCGCTCCTCCATGCTCGCGCTGGCTTCCTCGCAGGCCGGGATCAGCTTCTCGGGGAAGTCAATCACCAGGGTGATGCCCCGCCATTTTTCTTTCTCCTCGGCGATGTGCAGGAAGAACCGGCGCAGCAGGGGCGCCAGGTGCAGCAGGTCTCGCGGCAGGCCGGAGGCATGGAAGCTGGTATTCTCGACGCTGTCATAGACTTCCAGCCACTCGAAGAAGCGCTTCTGCATGTCGGCGGAGCCGAAGGTCAAGCCATCGCTGATGTCGTAGAACAGGAGGCAGGCGCGCTCCGGGAACAGGCGGCGCACCAGAAAGGTCTTAAGCGGCACATAGTTGACCCTTCCGCCGTTCTGGATAGGAAAGAGGTCGAAGATGTTGCCGTGCAGGATGAACAGCGAATAGGTGCCGCCATTCCAGCGGCGGGCCATTTCCAGCGCCCACCCTTTCAGGGGAAGGCGGTTTGGGGTCGCGGTGGGAGGTGGAGTGGGGGCGATGGGTGCAGGTTTCATGGGACTCTTAGGGCAGTCCGGAATCCGAGGCCCGAAGGCGCAGCCACCCCGGCAAGATCGCGGTCAACAGGCTTGGGCTCCATTCGGTCTTCGGATTTCGGCCTTCGGATTTCCTCATCGCTGCTTTTGGCGCGCAGGATAGCTCTTCTTGAACGGCACACCCTCGATGATCGGCGGCGGCCCCGCAGCAGCCACGGGGGCTGCCGTGGGCACGGGCGCGGGGGCGGCCTGGTAACCGACGCGGAGTTCCGTCGAGGGCATGTCGCCGACGAGGTCCTTAAACTCATCCATCTCGGAGAGCCACTTGTTGGTCTGGTCGAGATGTTCGACGGTGGCGTCAATGCGGGCGGTGAGAGCCTCTGCATTCTTGGCGGCAACGGCATCGGCGCGGATAAGCTTGATCTGCTGATCGAGGCGTTCCTGTTCGGAGACGACCAGAGCCAGGTTGGCCTCTGCCTGCTCGGTGCGTTGCTGGCGTTTACGAAGCACTTCCAAACGCTCCAGGCGCGAACTCAGGTAGCGCTGTTTGGTATCCAGCGCGGCGTGGCCACTCCTGGCTTTCAGCGCCTCGACTTCGGCATTGAGGCGTGTGGCCTCGGCGTCGGCGTCCTTTAACAGGGCCGGCACGTTCTCGCTCCGCTCCGTTTCCAGAAACTGCTCCAGCGATTGCTGAATGCTCAAGAGGCGCAGGTAGGTCCACATCAGTTCGTCCAGCTTCCGGAGGCGGGGGTCGGTGGCGGGATTGGCGGAAGCCAGCAGGTTGTCCGCGCTGGCGCTCTCGA